>NZ_JACGAY010000003.1:0-122357 GCF_020137705.1 Campylobacter sp. RM9333 | reverse complement strand
AAGAATTTCAAAAAATGTAGAAATTCACAATGATAAAATCATTTTAAAATGCCTTGAAACTGATGAAAATAAAGAAAAATTACTTAATGATTTTTATAAAATTCAATCAAAAGAAATCTTTAGCGAAATTTTAAAAAGATTTTGTGTGATTGTTGGTAAAGATATAAAAGCTTTAAAAGTTCGCAAAATGAAAACTCGTTGGGGTTCTTGCAATACGAAAAAATCTTATATAAATCTAAATACCGAATTAATTAAAAAAGATATATTAGCAATAGAAGCAGTGATTATGCACGAATTAACACATCTTTATCACGCTAATCACTCAAAGGCTTTTTATACCACGCTTTTAGGATTTATGCCTGATTATAAAGAAAGAATTAATTTATTAAAAGATAAATAATTTATATTTATCCCCCATATTTTATACAGCTAATGCCAAATTTATCTCTTATAGCACTTAGGGTTTCGTTTAATTTTTGATTTTTTGTGGTGTTTTGAAAAATATTTTCACAATATGTTTTATCAAGATTATTAGCAGCAATTCCTATATAATAAACACTTACATTTTTCGTATTTTTCATAAGAATTTCAAATCCTTTTACGGCATTATCAATTAGATTTTTTTCATCAAATGGTTGCATAATTTCAATTCCAATATGCTCTAATTTATTGCCGTATTTAATACTTATTTCTATTTTTTTAGGATGATATTTGTGCTTTGAAATCCAAACACATAAATATCTAGCAAGTATTTTAACCCTTCGCCTTAACTCATCATAATCACTAATTGGCTTAAAGCTTTTTGATATTGCGTGGCTTTTAATATCTTTTGTTTCTTCTACTTTTTCATTATCAACGCCTTTAATTCTTGCTATGATTTTTTTGCCATTTTTACCATATTTATCTAGCAAATATTCTTTTTGCAATAATTCATCTAAAGTATTTACCCCATAAGCTCTTAAATATTTTTGTATTTCTCTTCCTATGCCTGCGAAATTTTTTATATCTATTCCTTTAATGGCATTGCTTAAATCATATTCCATTCTAATGCCAAAAGGTTTTGCTAAATCGGTTAAAAATTTAGCTCCCCATTTGCTATTATTAATGCCTATACTAGCTGGTAAGCCAAATTTATCTAATAGTTCTTTTTGAAGATATTTTGCATAATCTAGCACTTCTGCGTCTTTTTTAAACCCTTCTAAATCTCCAAAAAACTCATCAATGCTAAATTGTTCAATTACGGGTATTTTGCTTTCTAAAAATTGCCTTACTTTAAAGCTTAGTTCTTTATAAAATCTAATATTACTTCTAGCTATTTTTAAATTCGGACATTTTTGATAAGCTATATTTAATTTATCTCCTACTTTTACGCCATATTTTTTAGCTTCATAAGATACGGCAATTGCAGTAAAATGCCTATAATCAATTACTTTATTTTCACTTCTTATAACTTCAATTGAGCTCATAAAAGCGATTTTATTATCTATATATTTTGCATCTTGATTGAAAAAATCTTCATCGCTTCCAGCATAAATCACACAAGGTGTATTGCAGAGTTCTTTATTTAATAGTCGTTGGGCATTTACAAAATAGCTATCAAAATCTATATGAAGTTTCATTAGAATTTGTTTTTATAAATATTTATAAATTCATTAATCGGTGTAGCACCTTTATGATAATAAAATCCTTGCAATTCATCACAACCTAATTGTTTTAAAATATTTACTTGCTCTAGTGTTTCAACACCTTCTGCTACTACTCTTTTATTCATAGTTTTTGCTATTTTTATAATACCAATTATAATTGCTTTTGAGTTTTCATTAATTAAATCACAATCTTTACTATTTAATCCATCTATAAAGCTTTTATCAATTTTAATTGTATCAATAGGTAAATGATTTATATAAGAAAGAGAACTATAATCTTTCCCAAAATCATCAATACTTATTAAAAATCCAATAGCTTTTAATTTTTCTAATATAGTCTCACTACTGCTATTAAGTCTATATCTTTCTGTTATTTCTATATCTATTAAACTTGGATTTATATCGTATTTTTTAACATTTGCTAGCAAATAATTTATCATATCTTTATGGTGCAAGTGTTTTGCTGATATATTAATACTTATTGGAATATTTATTCCTTTATTTTTTAAAACTTGTATTTCTTGAAATACTTTTGCAATTACAAATTTTTCAAGTTTTATTATTAAATCAGTTTTTTCTGCAATTCTTATAAATTTTTCTGTATTTTCAAATTTATCATTTCGTTTCCAGCGAATTAATGCTTCTGCGCCTTTTACTAAATTATCATTTGCTCCGATTTTTGCTTGATAATATACATCAAGTTCACCTTTTTCTAAAGCCCTTTTTAAATCATTTTCTAATTTTGCTTCATTATCTATTTGTGTTTTAACTTCATCAGAATAATCGCAATACAATGTATCTTTTTGAACGCTTGAAAGTAAGGCTGCTTTGTAAGTATCGTTTATTATTTGATTGTAATTTTCATTTGTTAATACACTAAAGCCAACCCCTATACTTTGTTCATAAATTCCATCACTTCCAAAATTAATACTTTCACTAAAGCATTCGTGCAACTTAATAGCCATATTATTAAAAGTTGTTTGTATTTCATCAATACAAGGAAATGCTAATAAAAAATCTCCATTGCCACTTATTTTGGCTATTTTAGAATTTAAAATAGTTGTAGAAAAACTTGAAAATCTACTTGCTAATTCTAATATTATTTTATCAGCTAAATCAAAACTTCTACTTTTTAATAGATTTTGATAGTCTTTAAGATATATATAGCTAACTATTATAGGACAATCGCTTTTTTCATAGAGTTCTTGTATGTCTAATAAGAATTTTTGTTTTTTAGGTAATTTGGTTAAAGAATTATAGTTTTCTTGATAGTATATATCATTTAAGACTTCGTTTAAAGAATTTGCTATTTTTTGAAATTCGCTGTAATTTAGCGTATCGTTTAGCATTAAAGGCTTATGTTTTTTTACTGAATTTGCGAGAAGTTCTGCAAAATCATTAAAATTTGATTTTACTCTTTTTAATCTTTTTATATAAATTGCATTACTAATAACTGCGGCTACTAATACAGCGAAAGAAAATACTAAAAATTGAAAAATAGTATGGTCTTTATTTTGTTGTAGCCTAATTACTAAGCTATCATTTCCTATATTGTGAATTCTATGATGCTCTTCAATTCTTTTTGCCTCGCTAATATATCTATAAGTTCCAAAAATTCCACCAGCAATTTCAATTAGTAAAAAAGTTGTAATAATAAAATTCTTAAACGAGTTAGATAGAATTGATTTTGTTTTCATAGTACTCACCTAAACATTTTAATTGATGCCTTTGCTTCTTCTTTTTCCATATAATTACGAACTGATTCTTGAGCATTTTTATTCATTAAATAGCTTTTAATTTGTTCTTTTGCTACTTCATAACTTGCCCCATTCATTTTATCTTTATTTAAATTATAAAATCTAATTACTTCATCATCGCTTACATCTTTCATATAATTTTGAGCGATTAAATCAAATAATTTCTTTTTTAGAATTTCATCTTTTATATTTTCTGTTAGCATTTTGATTTTATCTTGGTTATGTTCTATGAAAGTAGATAAGCTAATATTATTAGCAGCAGCTATTTTTGATAATTCTTGATTGATTTCTAGTTCATTTGCAGTTAATTTGAATTTTTTAGCTAAAGATGTGCATATTTTATTTTGAATTAGCAATCTTAATGCGTCGTTTTGGCTTATATTCATATATTGTGAAATTTCTATAATATCAATATTTGTAATAGGCTCGTTATTAACACTAGCTATGATTGAAGTTATAGGACTTGCGTTCATAAATGCACCAAATACAAGTGCAAGCAAAATTTTTCTCATTATTTACCTTTAAGTGATTTTAAATGATTATAACTATAAAAAATTCACAAAAGGCTAATAATAATGATAGTTACAAGATTTGCACCCTCTCCGACAGGGTTTTTACATATTGGTGGATTAAGAACAGCACTTTTTTCTTATCTTTACGCTAAAAGAAATAATGGTAAATTTATTCTTCGTATTGAAGATACAGATATGGCAAGAAATAGCGAAGAAGCAACCAAAGCTATTTTAGAAGCTTTTAAATGGGTTGATTTAGAAGTAGATGGGGAAATTACTTACCAAAGTAAAAGATTAGATATTTATAAAGAATATATTCAAAAATTACTTGATAGTGGCAATGCTTATTATTGTTATATGAGCGAAGATGAGTTAAACTCATTAAGAGCAGAGCAAGAAGCTAGAAAAGAACGCCCTAAATATGATGGAAGATACAGAGATTTTAAAGGCACTCCACCAGAAGGAATTAAACCAGTTGTAAGGATAAAAGCACCGCTTGATGGAGAAATAATAGTAAATGATGGAGTAAAGGGCGAAATTAGATTTAACGCTGCTGATATTTTAGATGATTTTGTAATAGCTCGTGCTGATGGCACTCCTACTTATAATTTCGTAGTGGTTGTTGATGATGCTTTAATGGGCGTAACTGATGTTGTTCGTGGAGATGACCATCTTTCAAATACTCCAAAACAAATAATAATTTACGAAGCTTTAGGCTTTAAGGTTCCTAATTTTTATCATCTAGCTATGATAAATGGAGAAGATGGCAAAAAACTTAGCAAAAGACACGGAGCAACCGATGTTATGGAATATAAGGCTTTAGGATATTTGCCTGAAGCTTTACTAAATTTCTTATTAAGATTAGGATTTTCAAACAAAGACCAAGAAATATTTTCAATGCAAGAAATGAAAGAATGCTTTACATTTGATAATGTTAGCAAAGGTGCGAGCACATATAACGCACAAAAATTAGAATGGATTAATGCTCATTATATAAAAAGCGTTAGCGATGAAAGATTAGTAAATGCTTGTAAGGATTTAGGATTTGATTTTTCAAGTGTTAATAATTATTCATTCTTATTAACAATGTTAAGAGAAAGAGCTAAGACTTTAATAGATTTGATAAATAGTGCAAAAATTATTATAAACGAGCCAAATTCTTATGAAGAAAGTGGAGTTGCTAAGTTTGTAAATGATAATAGTAAAGCTTTATTTTCTAAGTTTGTAAATGATTTTAAAGGTGCAAATACTGAAGCAGAATTTGAATTAGCCGTTAAACAATTTTTAGATAGCAATAATGCTAAGCTAAAAGACATAGCGCAATTAATTAGATTAAGCCTAACAGGAACAACAATTAGTCCTAGTATTTATGCTATTATGGAGTTTTTAGGCAATGATGAGATTAAAAAAAGATTTAATAATTTTTTAAAGGAGATTTTATGAATAATTTAAAAGAAAGAGCATTAGAGTATCATTTAGGCGGTAAATTAGGCACTTTTATTAAAACACCTATGAAAGAATATGAGAGTTTAAGTTTAGCATATTCTCCTGGAGTTGCATATCCTTGCGAAGAGATTGCTCGTGATAGTGATTTAGCTTATAAATACACAAGTAAAGGTAATTTAGTAGCAGTTATTAGTGATGGTTCAGCTGTTTTAGGTCTTGGCAATATCGGTGGAATTGCAGGAAAACCTGTTATGGAAGGTAAGGCTTGCTTATTTAAAAAATTTGCAAATGTTGATTCTTATGATATTGAATTAAGCACTCAAGATACCGAAGAAATAATAGCAGCAGTAAAAGCTATTGCTCCTAGTTTTGGCGGTATTAATCTTGAAGATATAGCAGCTCCAAAATGTTTTGAGATTGAAGCAAGACTTCAAGACTTAGGTATTCCTGTAATGCATGATGACCAACACGGAACAGCTATTATTAGTGCGGCTGGGTTAATTAATGCTTGCGAAATAATTGGCAAAAAATTAGAAGATTTAAAAGTAGTTGTTTGTGGAGCAGGAGCAGCAGGGATTGCAAGTGCTAAGATATATAAGACTTTAGGGGTTAAAAAGATTTATTTAGTAGATTCTAAAGGTGTTTGCAATACTAAAAGAACAGATTTAAATGAGCATAAATTAGAATTTGTAAGAGAATGTGATGAGGATACTTTAGCTGATGTTTTAAAAGGAGCTGATGTTTTCTTAGGGCTTAGCAAAGCTGGAGCTTTAAGCGAAGAAATGTTAAAAACTATGGCAGAAAATCCAATAGTATTTGCTTTAGCTAATCCTGACCCAGAGATTTTACCTGAACTTGCGAAAAAAGTTCGCCCTGATGTAATTATTGCAACAGGAAGAAGCGATTATGACAATCAAATCAACAATGTTTTGGGCTTTCCATATATTTTCCGTGGAGCTTTAGATGTTAGAGCTAGAAAGATTTCTATGGGTATGAAAATAGCAGCTGTTAAGGCATTAAGCGAATTAGGACGCCTTGAAGTTAGCGAAAAAACTAAAAAATTATATGGTAAAGACTTAAAATATGGAAAAGATTTAATAATTCCAAAACCATTTGATGATAGGGTAAAAGCTTATGTTAGCACCGCAGTTGCTAAGGCTGCTGTTGATGAAGGCATAGCTTTAGTTAAAAATTTTGATGATAAAGCATATTTTGAAAGGTTATTGAATGAAAGTAATTAAAAATACACTAGTTTCAACTTATCTAGCGAAAATTAGAGATAAGAATACATCTTGTAGGGATTTTCGTGAGCATATAAAAAAGCTTAGTGGATTTGTGATTTATGAAGCTTGTGAATTTTTAAGCACAGAAAAAGTTAATATTCAAACTCCACTTATGCCTTGTGAGTGCGAAGTTATTAGCGATGATATTGTAATAGTGCCTATTTTAAGAGCAGCTCTTGGTATGAGTGATATTGCACTTGATTTATTGGGTAAAGCTAGTGTGGGATTTTTAGGTATTCAACGCAATGAAGAAACGCTTGAGCCTGAATTTTTCTTTGAAAAATACCCACAAGATATGCAAAATAAAACTGCAATTATAATTGACCCTATGTTTGCAACGGGCGGAAGTGCTATTGCAGCTGTTGATAGATTAAAATCAATTGGTGTCAAAAAAATAATTTTTGCAAGTATCATTGCAACTCCTGAAGCAAGAGATAGAATGAAAAAAGCTCATCCTGATGTAGCATTAATTACTGCTTGTTTGGATAAAGGGCTGAATGAAAAAGGATATATTATCCCAGGTCTTGGAGATGCTGGAGATAGGATATTTAATACTTTAAAGGCTTAAAAATGAAAAAAATATTATTGGGTTTAAGTTTATTTGTTTGTTTAAATGCTGAGGTAATCACACAAAATATCAAGGAATTTGATTTTACTAATAGTGATTATGCTGTAATTGATGTTAGAATGCCTAGTGAATACGCTGCAACAGGTGTTGTAAATAAAGCAAAATTGATAACATTTCTAAACGAAAATGGAAGTATTAATCCTGATTTTTTGAATGAAATTAGTAAAAATTATTCAAAAGATAGCAAAATAGCAATTATGTGTAGAAGTGGTAAAAGAAGTGCAATGGTAACTAAAATGCTTGAGCAAAACGGCTTTACTAATATAATAAATCTTGATGGTGGAATGAACGAATTATTAAAGACAGATATTAAATTAGTTCCATATCAAAATTAATTTTTAATCCTATTTTAAATTCTTTTTAAAATAGGATTTATTTAAGTATTCCTTGATAGCCTGTATTAAAAAGCGCTTGATTTATTATGCTTTCGTTAAGTTCTTTATCGCTTTTAATTATCGCTGTTTTATTTTCTAAACTAACATTTACTTTATTTACTCCATCAATTTTTAGTAGTGCCTTTCTAACAATTGCCGTGCATAATGGACAATGTATTTTAGGAATTTCTAAAGTGTATTCATAAGCATTTAAAACACTTAAAAATAAGCTTAACAATAATACTTTTTTCAAATCATTGCTCCTATAATTTCAGGATAAAATACGATAAATAATAATGCAAGTCCTATTAAAAATAATCTGATTTTATTTTTTTGATTTAGTTTTTTATAGACGAATATGCAATATAAAATACAGGTTGCAATCCCTAAATATACTCTAAAAGGTGCTAAAAAATCAAAATTAACAAGGCTTACTCCAAATATCAAAAAGCTAATAGCTCCAACACAACAAAGGCTAGAGCTAATAGCTAAGATAAACATTGATATTAAATATTTTTTCATATTTGTTTTGAAGTGTATTCATATACAAATTCATTAGGTGAATAATAATCAATAGTATTTGAATCAACTTCAGCATATACATAGCCAAAATTATTAAGCGGTGCTTGAGCTGGGCGTGGAATTAGCACGAAATCTCTTTTGGTATTAAACTCGCACCAACACATTTCCCAATTACCGAATTGAAATTCTCTTAATTTTTGTATACCACTATCATTATTATCTAGGTTTAAAGATAATTTAACTTTAGCTACATCAGCAGGATCGCAAGGAATCCACCCATAGCCTTTTAGATAAAACTCCGCCCTACAATGTTGAGCTTTTGTTATATTTTCTTTACTACCCATTGCAGCATAAAATCTACTCGCACCTAAACGAATTCCAAAGCACTCTCTAGCAGGAATATTAATACTTCTTAAAAGTGCTACAAAAACAGAGCTAATATCAGTGCATTTGCCATAAAGTTTTTTACTTTCTAAAATAGCCTTAGCATCACCAATTCCACACCCAATTACACTCTCATCACGAGTAAAATTAAGTACTACCCAATCATAAATAGCTTTTGCTTTTTCTAAATCGCCTTTTATACCTTTTGTAATTTTTAGTGCATATTCTTTTACTATTCCACTAGTAAAAATATGTTCGCTTGGTTTTAAATATTGTGCGATACTTTCGTCTAATTTCTCGTTTTCATTAAAATTAACTTTAGAAAAATCAGTAATTCTATCGTGAGTTTTAATGCTAAATTGTGTTATTAATTCAGCTTTTACATTAGAAAAACTTGCATATAAACTATTAGTTTCAAAATCACTTAAATAAATTTCATTGTAATTTCCACTATTTACAATATCACTTGTAAGGTATTGATATGAGCGTGATTTTGGTAATGGAAGCCATATTTTGCTAACTTCGCCTAATTCGCTTAAATTATGTTTTAAGCTTACAATGTATTCTTTACTATCGTCTTTTGTTGCTTGAGTATTATTTACTAAAGGTGTTTCATTCGCACTTAGTAAAGTGTTTGCTGCAACTGCAGACGACAAAGTTAAAAATGTTCTTCTTTTCATAACTTTATCCTTGTGTGAAATAAACTTTTATTTTAAATTATTTTATTTAATAATAAATTTAGTTTTTTAATAGTTTTTATGTTATTATTGACCTTTACATTTTTACAAAGGAAAATTATGGCTAAAGATGATGTAATAGAAATTGACGGCGAAGTTATTGAAGCTTTACCAAATGCAACTTTTAAAGTTGAGCTTGATAACAAACACGTAATTTTATGCCACATTGCGGGTAAAATGAGAATGCACTATATTAAAATTATGCCAGGAGATAGAGTAAGAGTTGAGCTAACTCCTTATAGTCTTGATAAAGGACGCATTACTTATAGACACAAATAATTTAGCACTTTTTATGGTGCTAAACTTCTAAATTATTTTTTACCATTCATTTATCTTGGGGGGGGGTATAATCACTCTTTTGAAAGGAGATTAAATGAGTGATTTAACAACAAATGAAAATCAAAATGAAGACAAATATGATTTGTTTAATGGAGTTTTATTAGTAGATGTTGGTGCCGTAACGCAATATAGCTTAATTCATATGAGTGAATACGAAATAACTGCCGAGTCTAGTATTAATTATGAAGATGCAGAAAAGTCATTAAAAAATTTAGCTAGTTCTTTAGGCTTTAACTGTGTTTTAAATGTAGTAAGAAGCAATTATACTACAGGCAGTAGAACTACGGAGACTATGTATACAGAAGGTAGTTCAACAGGTAGTATTAATAAGGGTTTTTTTAACACTTATAATACTACATCTACAACTAATTCTACAACTACAGTCAATTCAAACACTAAGGTATATAATACTTTTATTATAAAGGGTATTCTTGCAATCATCGGTAAGCTAAGTCCTAGTGGAGAAATAATTAGTATAAATGCTATTTTAGAAAGAGAAAAAATGGCTCATGAATATATCAATGTTGTTAAAAATATCTACAATGCTAATTATAAGATGAATGATATACCTCGTGATGAATCTAAGATGATGTTATTTAGTTTTATATTTGTAGTACTTCTTTTACAATTAACTCCATATGTCGGACACTTGTTTTTTGCAATGGCTATATATGGTTTGTTTTATTATCCTAGTGTGTATAATGATGGTAGCATTGATATGGTTAAAAAAAATATTAAAGAATCAAACGATATTTATAATATTTATGAATCAAAACTTAAAAATCTTGTATCAATATATGGTTATGATGGTGTTTTAAATATTTATAGATTAACAAGAACCGGTGCAATTTACAACACATCAATTAAACACATAGGGGCATAAAATGAATAATTTAGAAAAAATAAATAATTTAGACAATCTTAAATGTGGTGAATTTTCAAGAGCATTACATAAAATTGCTGTGGATAATACATCAGATATTAATGAAATATTAAAGTATGCACAAAATGACCCACTTGAAGTAGTAACAAAAAGAGCAAGAGATAATATACCTTTTTATCGTTTAATATTAATAATAGTTGTTATAGTTGATATATGGTATTATATTTTTTATTAATACCTAATAGTAATTATAGACATTGCTTTTGTGAGTTTTGAGTAAATCATCTTAATATTAAAAGGAATTTTAAAATTTCTTTTAATAAATTCTTAAATAATTTTTATAATATGTTCTATTTTATTTTTATCTAGTATTTTTGAAACTTCGCTTATATTGGGATATTTCACATACTTTAAAAGTTATCTAAAACTTTATGAATTAAAAAAGTAAAATCTATAAATTAATTCTTAAATAATAGTTTGAGATTAGATTGCTAAGAAATTTTTAGAATTATCAAAGACAAATAAATTTAATATTTAAACCTATATTAATTTTGTTTTGATAATATTAGCACTTTTGCAATTTATCTGTGTGAAGAAGTAATATTTGAGTGAATTTTCCACCATTTAAATATTAGTTGGTAATTCGTGATACCTAAAAATGCAGATTGTAAAAAAGTGGAAAGCAAATTATTTTTTAGGAGACAAGATGAAAGTAAGACCATCTGTTAAGAAAATGTGCGACAAATGTAAAGTCGTTATGAGAAAAGGCGTTGTTCGTATTATTTGCGAAAATCCAAAACACAAACAAAGACAAGGATAAGGTATGGCTCGTATTGCAGGTGTTGATTTACCAAAGAAAAAAAGAATTGAATATGGCTTAACTTATATCTATGGTATAGGTTTATTTACTTCACGCAAAATTTTAGCAGCAGTTGGAATAGATCCAAACAAGCGTGTATATGAATTAAGCGAAGATGAAGCAGCAAATATTCGTAAAGAAATCCAAGAACATTATTTAGTTGAGGGTGATTTAAGAAAACAAGTTGCTATGGACATTAAAGCTTTAATGGATTTAGGTTCATATCGTGGTTTAAGACATAGAAAAGGTTTACCAGTGCGTGGTCAAAAAACTAAAACAAATGCTAGAACTCGCAAAGGTAAGAGAAAAACCGTTGGTGCAAAAGCGTAAGGATAGATAATGGCTAAGAGAAAAGTAGTTAAGAAAAAAGTAGTTAAAAAGAATATTGCTAAAGGTGTAGTATATATTAGTGCAACTTTTAACAATACAATGGTAACAGTTACAGATGAAATGGGAAATGCAATTGCATGGAGTAGTGCAGGTGGTTTAGGATTTAAAGGTTCTAAAAAATCAACTCCATTTGCTGCTCAACAAGCGGTTGAAGATGCTTTAAATAAAGCTAAAGAACACGGAATTAAAGAAGTTGGTATTCGTGTTCAAGGTCCTGGTAGCGGTAGAGAAACTGCTGTTAAGAGTGTTGGTGCAGTTGAAGGTATTAAAGTTACTTTCTTAAAAGATATTACACCATTAGCACATAATGGTTGCAGACCACCAAAACGCCGTCGTGTATAATATAAGTATAGGAATATAGGAGAAATAGTATGGCAAGATATACTGGACCAGTAGAGAAAATTGAAAGAAGATTAGGCGTTAGCCTTGCAATGAAGGGTGAAAGAAGACTAGCTGGTAAGAGTGCTTTAGATAAAAGACCTTATGCACCAGGTCAGCATGGTCAAAGAAGAGGTAAAATTAGCGAATACGGCTTACAATTAAGAGAAAAGCAAAAAGCTAAATTTATGTATGGTGTAAGCGAAAAGCAATTTAGAAAATTATTCCAAGAAGCTGCTAGAAAAGATGGAAATACAGGTTCTATTTTAATTCAATTCTTAGAACAAAGACTTGATAATGTTGTTTATAGAATGGGTTTTGCTACAACTCGCCGTTTTGCAAGACAACTTGTAACTCACGGACATATTTTAGTAAATGGTAAAAGAGTAGATGTTCCAAGTTATAGAGTATTACCAGGCGCTAAAATTGAAGTTGTAGAAAAAAGCAAAAACAATCCTCAAATAGTAAGAGCAGTTGAACTTACAAATCAAACAGGTATTGTTGAGTGGGTTGATGTTGAAAAAGATAAAAAATATGGAATTTTCACAAGAAAACCTGAGAGAGAAGAAGTTGTCATTCCTGTTGAGGAAAGATTCATAGTAGAGCTATACTCTAAGTAATAAGGAGTAGCAAATGAGAAAAGTAGTTACAACAGCTCATATGCCAAATGATTTTACTATTGAAAATATCGGCGAAAATAAAGCACGCATTAGTGCTTGGCCTTTTGAAATTGGTTTTGGCATTACATTAGCACATCCACTGCACAGGCTTTTACGCCTTAGTGCAATTGGCTATGCAGCAACTGCTATTAAAATTGATGGAGTAAGTCATGAATTTGATAGCAAAAGAGGTATGGTAGAAGATATTTCTTTATTTATTATTAATATCAAAAATATGCGTTTTAAAATTAAAAACGAAGATAGTAAAAGAGAAGAAGTAAGCTTTAGCTTTAAAGGGCCAAGAGAAATTAAAGGTAGTGATTTAGCTAATAATGTAATTGAAGTTGTAAATCCTGATAACTACATTGCTACTATAAATGAAGACACTGAATTAGACTTCACATTAATTATTGAAAAAGGTATTGGCTATGTAGCAAGCGAAGATTTAAGAGAAAAAACTGATAGTAGTTTTATAGCTCTTGATGCGTTTTTTACACCAGTTAGAAATGCAAATTATTCAATAGAAAAGGTATTACACGAAGATAATCCTGATTATGAAAAAATTGTATTTGAAATAACAACTGATGGTCAAATTACACCTGAAGATGCGTTTAAAAATGCTTTAGATGCTATGTATCAACAAATGATGGTATTTAATAAAATTGCAACTACAAGTCCTAGATTAATAGGGGAAGAAACAACTGAAGAAATTGATTTATCTCCTTTATTAAAAAGCGTTAAGGAACTTGGTTTAAGCGTAAGAAGTAATAATGGTTTAGAAAAAGCTGGCATTGAATTTATAGGCGAATTAGCTTTAATGAGTGAAAGCGATGTAAATAATTTAAAAAATGTTGGTAAAAAATCAGTGGATGAAATTACTACTGCTATGAAAGAAATAGGCTATCCGATAGGTTCAAATTCTGTAGATGCTTATAAAGATAAACTTATTGAAAAAATAAAAGAAATTAAAGGATAATAAATGAGACACGGACATGGATATAGAAAGCTAGGTCGTACTAGCACTCATCGTGCAGCTTTACTAAAGAATTTAAGCATTGCAATTATCAAAAATGGTAAGATTGAAACAACTTTAGAAAAAGCTAAAGAATTAAGATCATACATTGAAAAACTAATCACTCGTGCAAGAGTTGGAGATTTTAATGCTCATAGAGCAGTATTTGCAGCTTTACAAGACAAAGAATGCACAAATAAATTAGTAAATGAAATAGCTCCAAATTACAAAGAAAGAAATGGTGGCTATACAAGAATTATTAAAACAAGAACTCGCCGTGGTGATGCGGCTACTTTAGCTTATATTGAGCTAGTATAATAATTGAGTGCTTCGGCACTCAAAATATTATGAATAAAATAACACTTCCAAATAATCAAACTTTAGAAAACTATATATTAAACAAAGAACTTTTTACCCTAGCTGATATTTCTCAAAATGCTTATAAATTTTGGAAAAATATAAAATACGCACAATATCCAAATTCTAGAATTGTATTTTTAGATAAAAATACAATAGCTAAAAAATATGAGAATTTAATCCCTAAATGCTCTAATTTAAGTGGATTAGTATTAGCTAGTGCATTTTGTTCTATGAGTAATCTAGCGCCATCACATTTAAATCCAAATAATAATTCAAATCTTTTAAATGTAATAAAATTAGTAGAGATTGCAGGGATAAAATTTATTGATTTAAATGATTTTTTTACAAAGTTAAAAATACCTTTAAATTCTCATATTTATATAGAAAAATGTTGTTATTTTGCACCCGAGCCTTTTGAGAAAAAAATCAAACTCACAAACACTTTATGTTTAGGATATTACTAAGGAGATAAAATGCTTACGAAAATAAGAGATATTTTAAAAATCAATAATGCTGATTTTGCTTTAATACTAACGGCTGATTATCACTTGAGTGAGTATATTCCTGAGTATTTTAAACTTAGAGAATTTATAAGTGGATTTAGCGGTTCTGCGGGCTCGCTTTTGATTAGCCTTGATGATGCAATTTTATTTACTGATGGTAGATATTTTTTACAAGCTGAAAATGAGTTAAAAGATAGCATTAGATTAATCAAAAGCCCTGATTACATAGACTATATTAAAAACAATCTAAGTACCAAAAAGGCTTTAATTGATTTAAAAACCATATCTCAAAATAATTATGAAAAGCTAAAAAACCTTGTTAATATAATAGATTATGATAATTTTTATAAAGATTTTTACGATAAACAACTCCCGCAAGAGCCAATCTATAAGCAAAACGAAAAATTCATAAGTGATTTAAGTGCTAATAAAATAAAAAAAGTCCAAGATGAATTAAAAAATAAAAACATTGATTATTGTGTAATCTCAAGCCTTAGCGACATAGCTTATCTTACAAATTATCGTGGTAAAGATGTGGAATTTAACCCCGTATTTTTAAGTTATATGATAATCTCACAAACTAATGCGATTTGTTATATAGAGCCAACAAAGCTTAAAAATATTCAAAAAGATTTAAATATAATTTATAAAAATTACGATGAGTTTTATTCGGATTTATCTAGTTTAAGTGGTAATGTATTGTGTGATTTTGCCAATACGAATGCAAAAATTATTAGCTTAATAAATGCAAATTTAGTAAATGAAATCTTGCCTAGCACCATACATAAAGCTTGTAAAAATGATATAGAAATAAAGCACATAAAACAAGCTCATATAATTGATGCCATTGCATTAACTAAGTTTAATTATTACTTAGAAAATACTAATTTAGACTTGGTTGATGAGCTAAAAATTGATGAAGTTCTAACGCAATTTAGACAAGAAAATGAGTATTTTATCAGTAATTCTTTTGATACTATCGCAGCATTTAATGAAAACGCCGCAATAATTCATTATAAAGCAAATGCAAAAACTTCAAAATTACTTAATAAATCAGGCTTATTATTACTTGATAGTGGGGCTCAATATGAGTGCGGCACTACTGATATTACGAGAGTTTTTAAGATAAAAAACGCAAGTTTAGAGCAAATTAGAGATTATACTTTGGTTTTAAAAGCACATATTGCAATATCAAAAACCATAGCACCCGAAAATATAAAAATGCCTTTATTAGATAGTATTGCAAGAAAAGAATTATGGCAATACGGATTTGATTATTTGCACGGCACAGGACATGGGGTAGGGTATTTTTTAAATGTTCATGAAGGTCCACAAGTTTTATCGCTAAATGCTAATATTAGCGAACATACTAAATTAAAAAGGGGTATGCTAACATCAATTGAGCCAGGTTTGTATCATAATAACAAATACGGAATTAGACTTGAGAATTTAGCAATTAGTAAGCATTGTTTTAGCAGTGAATACGGAGATTTTTTGAGCTTTGATATAGTTACGCTTTATCCTTTTGAGCTTGATTTGATTGATAAAAAATTATTAAATCAAGATGAGATTAATTGGTTAAATGATTATCATAAAAGGGTTTTTGATACCATAAGTGTATTTTTAGATGATGAGTTAAAGCAGTTTTTGGAATTTAAAACGAGAGCATTAAACTAAACTTTAGGAATATTATTTGCTATTAAACAAATAATTAAAGGAGTTTTAATGAAAGTAGAAAATATTGTATTATTTAATGATACTAAAATCAAAAAAAGCAAACAAATATCATCTGAATTTTTTACAAATGAATTAGCCAAAGTTACGACAAAAACTATATCAAATAATACGCCAACTTTACTAAGCATTTTAAATAATAGTATAAAAAATGAGTTTGATTATAAAAACGAATTAAATAAAGCAAAATCTAGCATTCAGTTTGGCTATAGCGTAGATAATGATGGCTTTATGGGTGCTGATTTTAACAAGGCTTCAGGGTTACCAGATGATTTTAAAATCCACTCAAGCACACTAAAAGAAATAGTTAGATTTAATGAAAAAATGAATGTATATTCGGTGATGAAAGATTCGGGCAAGACATTTAGCAATATTGATTTAGCTGATACTATTAAGTATTATTATGATTTATTTACGCAAATTACTCACAACAATCAAGATTATCCAAGTGGTATTAGCATAGATTTTGGTTATAGTAAGGTTAGTTTTGATTATATAAATGATGTTAGCAAATACAAAATCACGAATATTTATAAAAATAACGAAGAATTAGAATATGCAAAAAGCATAAAAGCAGATGGCTTTAGCGTAATAGAACTTAGTTTCGAGCCAAAAAATATTAGCGTTGATAAAGAACTTGCTTTTAGCCCTGATTTTTCTATGTATAATGAAAAAGAAAAGAAATTTATAGGATTTTTACAAAGCATAAATCCATTTGCAAGTGATAGCGGGACAACAAGGCTAAGTAAAGATGCTTTAAAATATGCTTTAGCTATGCAAGATGATTACAATAATATAAATAAAGATATTAACAAGCATAAAGATTTATTAAAAATGGCTGATGAGATTAAGCATTTAGGCATTGATGAATTGCTAAAAACTAATACCGAAGTGGCTAAGTTTTTAGACAAAACTAAGGCTTGATTAGACTAAAATCTGCATTAGTTTTGCTTTATTCTCTTGGCTAATTTGGTAACTATCTTTACATTTTTGTAAAGTCATTTTAAGTGTTTTAGCGTCTAATTTGTGCGAACTTAAAAACGAAATGCCTAATTCAAATTCTTTAGCTAAAACTACTTGAAAATACCAAGCTCTAGCCATATTTATATAATATTCATCACTTTTTATACTAAATATAGCTTTTAACCCATCTTTATAAGCGATAAATTTCATATAACAAATTATCCCAAAACGAATTTTGTATATATGGTTTTCGCAAATTAATTCATTTGCAAAAGCTTTTATATCTTGATTTTTAAAGCTTTTAGGCACTAAAGTATCACAATTAGCCCAATTATCAACGAAATCTAAATAAAGCTTAGTGTATTTTAGTGCTTTTGAGAAGTCTTTTTCATAATTAATCCCATAGGCAATTATTTGTAGATATTCATAAAATTTCTCATCTTTTAAAAACTTATTAAAAAATTCATCAAAGGTATTTTCTTTTTGAAGTTTTTTTGCGTAGTCTTTTAATATATTTGAGCGAACTCCTAAAATTTCATATTTGCTAAAAACTAATTTTTTATGAAATTCTTTATAATTGTTATCAATAAATTTTGTTAAATACTCTTTCAACCTAGCTCCTTTTAAATGCTAATATAAATAATTGGAATTTAAAGATTATATTTTAAATTCTAAAACTAAACTTAAAAAGAAATTACTAATTAACAAATATTTACAAATTTTTATTATTTTCATAGATTTAAAGTTAAATTTTGATAATATTAAAAGATTTTAATTCAAGGAATAATTATGAGAAATAAACTAAGTTTATCTTTATTAACTTGTTTAGCAATCAGCGGGGGGGGGTATTTACACGCTGAAGAATTAAACACTGTATGTAACGACAAGAACCCTTGTAATATTGATGGTAAAACTATAGAAGTTAAAACTCCATACAATACAACTCAAGATATTATTGGTAATGGAGCAACTCTTGATATTACTGGAAGTCTAACTTCTACTGGAAAAGTTGATTTAGTTAATAGTACTTTTAAAAGCAGCAGTGCAAATAGTAAAACTGATGTAGATACTATTATAGGAGATAAGTTAAAATTTAATTTAAGTTCAGCTAACAGCAACTCTTTTAAAGTAAATAATATGATTTTAAAAAATAATTCTACAATAGATGTTGTTGATGGGACACAAGCGATTAAAATAGGTAATTTATCATTAGATAATTCAATTATTAGAAAAAATGGAATAATGGATATTGATGTTTTTGAGTTATCTAATAAATCTAGTTTTACAAATACTTTTCGCAATGCTATTGTTGGTGAATTAAAAATAGATGAAACTTCTACTTTTCATAATTGGCAAGGTGGTTCTACTATAAAAAAAGTTACAAATAATAGCACGAATGGTTCAAATGTTACATTAAAATCTGAGGGTAGTGGTATTACTATAGGAGATTCTTCTAGTAATTTGCAAGGTAATATATCAAAAGTTAATATAGAGGGAACAACTGTTATATTTAGTAATTTATTATTAGATAATACTAGCAAAATAGATGTTAGTGGTAATATAGTTTTGGATAATAAAATTAATATTAATAATATGGATTTATCAAAAACGACTTCCACTCCAACTTCACATAAGATTGTTATAAAAGATGGTGCAAATGTTATAATTACCGATACAAATCTTACTAATCAATCTATAAATGCTAATAGTAAAAGCGATAAAAATGGTTCTTTAACAATTATTGGTGGAATATTCAAAGATGTTAGTATAGGTGGGGCAACGGGAGCTACCAATCTTGCAAATGTTACTTTAGATAAAGTAAATATTGAAAATAGCGGATTAAATAAAGATAACAATATAATAGCTCAAAATGTTACTCTTAATAATATTACAACTTCAAATAATGCAAATATTAATGCAAAAACAAAATTAGATATAAAAAATTCTAAAATAGATAATACAAACAAACTTACAGCAACTAATGCAGAAATAGGAACTTCTACAATAGGTGCAGATATTAATGTAACTAATGAGTTAAAGGCAACAAATGGTGCGAATTTAAACGGCAGTATAACTTCAGGCACTATTATTGCTGAAAATGGTTCTATATTTAATGGGAATACAAAGGCTAATGACAGCATAACTGCTAATAGTGGCTCAAAATTTGTAGGGAATGTAAATGCAACTAACAAAATTACTTCAAGTGGTGCTATATTTAATGGAGAAGTTACAGCAAAAGATTTAGAAAGTTCTAAAAATTCTATATTTAATAACACTATAACAGCAAGTAATTCAATTACTTCAAGTGATACAACATTCGCAAAAAATGTAAGTGCAAATACAATTACTGCAAATAGTGGTTCAGTATTTAACGGCACAACCACTGCAACCGATAGCATAACTGCTAATAGTGGCTCAAAATTTGTAGGAACTACTACAGCAACTAACAAAATTACTTCAAATGGTGCTACATTTGATGGGTTGGTAAATACAAAAGATTTAGAAAGTTCTAAAAATTCTATATTCAATAACAATATAACAGCAAGTAATTCAATCACTTCAAGTGATACAACATTTGCAAAAAATGTAAGTGCAAATACAATCACTTCTACTAATTCAGTGTTTAACGGCACAACCACTGCAACTGATAGTATAACTGCTAATAGTGGCTCAAAATTTGTAGGAAATGTAAATGCAACTAACAAAATTACTTCAAATGGTGCTACATTTGAAAAAGAAGTAAAAACTGCATTCTTAGACGCTCAAAAAGGCTCTATATTTGATACTACAAGCATAGTCAATGCAACAGATATTAATGCAGTAGGTTCTACATTTAATGGAAGCATAGTTAAGAATAATTCAATTACAGCTGATAGTTCAATTTTTGCTAATGCAATTGATACAGCTACTCTAACAGCTAAAAATAATTCAAGCTTTGCAAATGTTACAGCAAATACTATCACTTCTACTAATTCAGTGTTTAACGGCACAACCACTGCAACCGATAGTATAACTGCTAATAGTGGCTCAAAATTTGTAGGAAATGTAAATGCAACTAATAAAATTACTTCAAATGGTGCTACATTTGATGGAGTAGTGGAAGCAAAAGATTTAGAAAGTTCTAAAAATTCTATATTCAATAAAAACATAACAGCAAGTAATTCAATCACTTCAAGTGATACAACATTTAAAGCTATAGTAAATACAGCTACATTAAATGCTAATTCAAATTCTATATTTGATACCACGAGCACAATAAATGCAACAGATATTAATGCAGTAGGTTCTACATTTAATGGAAGCATAGTTAAGAATAATTCAATTACAGCTGATAGTTCAACATTTGCTAATGCAATTGATACAGCTACTCTAACAGCTACAAACAATTCAAGCTTTGCAAATGTTACAGCAAATACAATCACTTCTACTAATTCAATTTTTAGCGGTAGTGTAAATGCAAGTAATTCTATAAACTCTACAAGCTCAACCTTTAAAGCTTTAGTAAATACTTCTAGTTTAACTACTGATACTAATAGTGTTTTTAGTGCTACATCTAAAGTAAATGTAGAGAAATTAATGGCTAATAACACTAATTTTCAAGGTTTAGTGGATATTAATTGTAAAAATGCTGATTGCACTTCAAGTCTTAATAATAGTAAGTTTAATGAATTAAGCATTACAAATGCAACCATAAGCGATACATTTACAGCACACAAACTAACAGCAAATGATAAAGCTACATTTGAAAAAGATATAAAATCAGATTTTATCACGGCAAATAGCGGTTCAGTATTTAACGGCACAACCACTGCAACTGATAGCATAATTGCAAATAGCGGCTCAACTTTTAATGGTTTTGTATCGGCAAATAATATAACTTCAGAAAAATCAGTATTTAATAAAGAAGTTAATGTAAAAGATACTTTAAAGTCTAATAATTCTACATTTAATTCTATAGTTAATGCCAATACAATTGAAGCAGTTTTAGATACTACATTCTCTAAAGATTCAAAAGTTAATGCTAACACTATTAATACGAGTAAATCTATTTTTGATGGCGAAGTTGTAGTAAGCAATCTTAACGCACTTAATACAAAATTTAATGGAGCTACTACAATTGATTGTAAGGATAATACAAATTGTAAGTCAGATATTAAAGCTAGTTATTTTAATGATTTGACTTTAAAAAATAATGCAAAAATTACTCTTGATGAGGGAAGTTCGGCAAATAATTTAACATTACTTGATGATACTACCTACCTAGCACTTAATGGCAAATCTCAAATCACAGGCGATATTAAAAATGAAGGTATTATTGAGATAGTTGATGGGACGATTTCATCAAAAATCACAGGTAATGGGGACTTAATTAGTAATAAAGTTGTTTATACAAACGATGTTGAATTGAGTGATATTAAAGGTAGTGGGGGTAAATTTGGTGGAATAACAACTACTACAAATGATGTAAGCGTAGATAATACAACATTTGAAAAAGATTTAAATGTAGGTAAAACTTTATATGCTAATCAAGGAAATCAGTTCAGTGGTAAAGTTAGTGCTACTGATGCAATCTTTAGCCTTGATACAAGTAAATCTATGGAAAAAGGTAATGTAATTACGGCAAATCAAGTTGATATTACTAAGGATTTAAATATAAAAGATTTAAATGTTACAGCAGAAAATATCAAATCAAATTCTGCACGCATTACAAACTCTACTATCAACTCATCAAATATCAATTCTAATTTAGTAAATATTGCAAACTCTACTATTAATTCTAAGCTTTTAGGCAAAGATGATAGCTCAAGTAATGTATATGACGCTAATATACAAAAAGATAGCGGAACTTACACTACAAAACAATCAGAATTAAATGGCGGCGTAAGGGTTGATAAGCTAGATACAACAAATACTCATATAAAAGGTCAAGTAGCAGTAAATACTTTAGTAGCTAATAATTCTAAGTTTTATATTTATGGTGGTGGAATTGATACTTCATTCCACGATATTTATAGTGGAGCTATAATAGTAAGAGAAGCTATAAGTGGTGCTAACAATACAATACAACTTGCGAATACAAACCTTACTATGCTAAAAGATAAAGAAGGTTTTATCCCTATAGCAATAGTTAATAACACTACTAATTCACAAAGAAGTGATGCAAATTCTCAATCAGGAATTAGCAAGGACTTTTTTAAAGTAACTTATCAAACAAAAGTGGCAAATTATGAATTAGCCGATAGATTTACGCATTTTAATCCTAATGCTAAAGGAAATGCTATTTGGAGCATTGGTATTAAAGGCGATGATTTAATAGATGAGAGTAATGTTGATAGTGTTATTTCGGGTCAAGATTTAGGCAATATAGCAAATGGTGCTAATAGCAATAATGTTAATACTTCTAGTTTAGAAGTTGTTTTAGGTGATATGTTTGATTTAATAGATTTTGATAAAGACGCTGTTGGGACGGCTAATTTCATTCTAACAAGCCCTGATTACATAGCAAATACTAAAAACAATACATTAAACAATAGATTAAGATTGGTAAAAAATCAAAAAGTAGGTAATGGATTTTGGCTAGATAATCAAATGGGATATAACAAATACGAATATAGTTCAATTCGTTATAAGAATTTTAATGTTGGTGCTGATAAGACAAATGAACTTAGCAATTCTAATTTAACTTTAGGTGTGGCTGCTAGTTTTGGAACGGCTGAAACTAAAGGAAATGTAAATGCTAATAGCGATTCAAAAGGCATTGGTTTATATGCTATGAATGTATTTAATAATGGAGTGTTTATAGGTGCTAATGCTTTTTACCACAATATATCAAGCTCTTATGAGGCAGATAAATTAGGAATTAAAGCTGATAAAAGTCATAATGTTTATACAGCTAGTTTTGAAAGTGGGGTTAGATTTGGGGATAAATATTATTTTGAGCCAAGTTTAAGATATGATTTGACTTCTTATAAGCCGACTGCAATTAGCACAAATGGTCTTAGTATAAGTGGGGATAGCCAATTAAAGCATACTTTATCAGCTAAATTAGAAGGTGGAGTTTCTATGCTAGATAGCCTTGAAGGATTTTTATCTGTTGCACTTAGCAAAGAACTAACTAAAAAGCCTGATATGTTGTTAATAGATGAAGTTAAAGAAAATATCATTGAAGGTAAAAAGGGCGATACAAGTGTGAATTTAAATTTTGGTGTAGATTATAAAATCAACCCTAATGCTAGTTTTAATATCAATTTAGGAAGCAATCTTTACACAAATTCTGATAAAGAATTAAAAGGTAGCTTGGGCTTTAGCTATAAATTCTAATGAAGAATTCTAATTCGTAATTGTTATTACGAATTAGAATTTATTTTTACTATCACAATTATTTTCTTTTTTATTTGATATAACTAATAAAGATTTTATTGCTTTAAAATATTTTCAATTAATATATTTTTGAGTTTGTTGGTTGGATATTTTTTTATGTAATTAATTTTTAAATTCTGCTAATTATGTCAAAATGTATATTTTAAACTAAGATATTTTGCCGATAATTTCTAGGAGTAGATAGAACTATAAAAGTTATTTTTAGCTTTATATTGGTATTTTAAAGGGTTGTTAAAATAAAAAATAAAAGTTGATTTTAGTATTAGATGAAGTATAAATTTTGTAAATATACAAGCTTATTAGGGTTAAAACCCTAATAAGATTAGTGAATTATTTTTTAATAAATTCGCCTAATAAATGTCTAAAAATCATAAATAATTCAAGACTTGATTTTTCTGCTTCTTTATAAAGCTCAACAATTTCTTTGCTATTAGACTGCTTGCTTGCAATATATCCAAGTGCTTGATTAATGCTTTCATGAACATTTTTATGCGGAGTATCAATTTTAGAATATAAAGGAAGATGTCCGAACATTTCTTTACCTTCATTTTGATACCATTTACCAAGACGGCAACTAAAATGGTCGCTTAATTTTGTCGGATTTTCACTTAGTGCATTTGCATATCCATTTGCTTTAAATAAGATATGGTCAAGTTTTACTAAAGATGTAAATACTTCGTATTTGATAGCACTCGCATTAAATTTAATATCTTTAGATATATGCGATAATCTATCAAATTGCTCCGAAAATGTTCCAATGTGTGCGTTTGAATCTTGTGATATTTGCTCTACCGATTCGCTTTGCGTAAACATTTCATTAGCGTTTTGTTTTAATAAATTGATATTCATTTCTACTTCAGCTGTTGCTTTTTGGGTTTTTTCTGCTAGTTTTCTAACTTCATCAGCAACCACAGCAAAACCACGACCATGCTCACCAGCACGAGCTGCTTCAATAGCTGCATTTAAAGCTAGCAAATTGGTTTGGTCTGATACATCTTTGATTAAATTAATTACATTTGTAATTTCATCAACGCTTCTATGGAGATTTTGTGCAGTATCACGAGATTTACTTGATGATTCAGTGATTTTTTCAAGTGATGTTATGATACTTTCAGATACTTTTTTAAGATTTACTATCATATCTACACAATCTGCTGAAAGAGTTTCTATTTCTTGAGCTCTTGATAAATCACCCTCAATATCTTTTTGAACAAAAGAAACGCTTTCTTTCATACCTTTTACCATAATGTCAAATAGTGAGAATTTGATTTTATCTTCTTCTTCGTTATTTGCCTTTGCAGTAATTTCATTTTTTAATTTCGCAATTTCAGCTTCTAACTTTTCTTTTTCTGCTATTGCTCTATTTAATTTTTCCTGCAATTCATTTTGGAGGGTGTTATCTTTGTTAAAAAACATAAATACCCCCCCCATCAAGCTTTATTTTTAATAGAATTTAAATAATTATTTAAATCATCTTTTAATTTTAATTTTTCCTTTTTCATTCTAGCTATTTCTAAATCATCTAAATGAATTCTACCTTCTTCAGCATCTTTTATCTTATGATCTAAATCATTATGAGCTTCAAAAAGCTTATCAAAATGTGCGTCTTTACCTTTTAAATTCGTGATTAACTCTCTATGTTCGTGTAACATAACTTCTCCTTAATTTTTAGTAATGTGTATTAATATGGTAACTAAAATAAATTACAAACAGATAACATTTATATTTTATTTTAAACTTTCAGGAGTTTGCTTATTTTTAATAATTTTTTTAACTTCTTTAATACTTTCTGGAGTTCCTATTAACAATAATTTAGTCCCCGTTCCAATCATTGCATCACCTTTTGGCATAGGTAAAAAATTATTATTTGCATCTTTTATTCCGATTACGCTAACATTTGCTAATTGTCTAAAAGCTACATCTTTTAATCTTCTAAATCTAACCCAACTTTCATCAGGAACTTTAACTTCTTCAATATCAATACTTTGGTCTCTTGTGTATAAATATTGCTCTAATAGATTTTCCATTTCAGGTCTTACACTTACAACGCTAAGTCTTTGAGCTGCTAATTTCGTAGCTAATACAACCGTGTTTGCCCCTAGTTTTTTAAGTCTTGCTGCGTCGTGTTCGGAATTTGAAATCGTTATTATAGAATAAGGACTAATTCTTTTTATATCTTTTTCATATAGTCTAGCACTAGCAATTATTGCTATATTATCAGCAGAATTTGGGCTAAGAGAAATAATTCCTTTCGCACTTGATAAATGTGTTTTTAAAAATGCCAAATCACTATGTGGTGGGCATTTAATATAGAATGGATATTTATTTGCTTCAGCAATTTTTTCAAAATCTGGTATATCATCTACTACTACAAAAGGTGTATATGTTTGTTTAAATTGTTTTGCTAATTCTTGGGTAAATTCGTTGTGATAACATATAACATAATGATTTTTTAATCTTGCTATTTTGTATAGCATTCGTTTTTCCTTAATAATTCTTGTTAATTCGCCTTTTTTTAGAACTTCAATCACAATACCTATTGAAAAAGTAAAAGTAACAAAGCCTAATAATACATAGCAAATCGTAAAAAATCTACCAGCAGGAGTGATTGTAGCTACTTCAGTATAACCTAAAGTTGTAAAAGTCATACCTGCTTGATAAATCCCATCAAGTAATGAAAAATTACTAGTAAGCATATAACCAATCGCCCCAAATAGCATCATTACAACAACTGCTATTAATGGGAGACGAAAAGGTTTTAATTGTTCGTAAAACTCGGTATTTATATCAACTTCAGGTTTTCCACTTTCAGCCCAACCGAGCAATTTGCCTAGCTTTTTAAAAAAGCTCATAAAAATTCTTTATAAAAATTAGTTAGCTCTTCTTTTTTTTAGTGTGCGTAATGTTGAAGCTGCAACTCTAATTTTTTTAGTTGTGCCATCGCCTAAATCAATGCGAATAGTGCGTAAATTAGGTAAAAATCTTCTTTTTGTTTTATTGTTAGCGTGGCTAACATTATTTCCTACCATAGGACCTTTACCTGTTAATTGACAAAATTTTGACATCGTAAATCCTTTTTTTGTGTTCTTGTAAAAATAAAAGTATTAATCATAGCATCTTAAGCTTAATTTTTTTTTTAAGTTTTAATGATATTCTATAAAAAATAATTTTAAGGATTAAAAAATGTATGTTGCTCCTAGTTTATTGTCTGCTGATTTTTTAAATTTAGCTGAAGATATTAAAAAAGTTGAGGCTGCTGGTGCTGATTTATTGCATATTGATGTAATGGACGGACATTATGTTCCAAATCTAAGCATTGGAACTTGCACTACAAAAGCTATTGCTAAAGTTGCTACTATTCCTTTAGATGTGCATTTGATGGTAAGAGAAGTTGATAAATTTGTTGATTTATTTTTAGATATAAAACCTAAATTCTTAAGCTTTCATATAGATGCTACTACTCATCCTTTAAGATTGATTGATTATATTAAAAAACACGGCGTAAATCCTTCAATAGTATTAAATCCACACCAGAATTTAAATGAGATTGAATATGTTTTAAGTGAAGTTTCTATGGTGCTTTTAATGAGTGTAAATCCTGGTTTTGGTGGTCAAAGCTTCATACCAAGCACTCTTAGAAAAATCAGTGCCTTAAGAGAAATGATTGATAAGAATAATTATAAATGCTTCATTGAAGTTGATGGCGGAGTAAATGGCTTAAATATTGCAGATATTGAAAGAGCAGGGGCTGATATAGTTGTGGCTGGAAATTATGTGTTTAGTAGTAATGATTACAAGGTCGCAATTAATTCTTTAAAAATGGAATTTTGATGGATTATAACGAGCTTTATAAAAAACAAATTGCTAATTGTGATAAGATTTTAGAAAGGCTACTTACAAGTAGTATTAATTATAAAGATTTAAAAAACCAATACGAAAATGCCTTAAATTTTGAGATAACCTATGAAACTCTTTTAATGCTAGGGCTTGATATTACGCTAAAACAAAATCAAGAAGTATTTTTAAACTCAAGAAATAAATTAATTCAAGATGAGATTTTTTGTGTTGTTGATATTGAAAGCACAGGCTCAATTAGTAACGGGCAAATCATAGAAATTGGTGCTGTTAAGATAAAAAATGGCGAGATTTTAGATGAATTTGAAAGCTTTATTTATGCAAACGAAGTGCCTGAAAATATAGTTGAGCTTACAGGAATTACAACGCAAATGCTAAAAAATGCTCCTAGAAGTGCTAGGGTTTTAGCTGATTTTAGATTGTTTTTAGGTAATGCTATTTTTGTAGCTCATAATGTATCTTTTGATTATGGTTTTATCGCAAAAGAAAGTCTTGAATACTTAAATGCTCCATTGATTAATAGAAAGCTTTGCACGATTATGTTAGCAAGGCGTTGTATTGAATGTGATAAATATGGTCTTGATAGTTTAAAAAATGAATTAGGTATCATTAGCACTCATCATAGGGCTTTAAGTGATGCGAAAGCTTGTGCTGATATTTTGAATTATTGTATTAATTCTTTAAAAGGTTCGCAAATTAAAACAAGTAATGATTTGATTTTATATTCACGCTCTAAGATGAAAAAATAAGAATTTAAAAGTGGCTATTAAAAGCCACTTTATTATTTTTTAGTGCTTTTTGGGGTGCAAAGCATATTAATGTAGCGACCTTCAAATAAAGGTGCTTTATCCATATTTGCAATATCGCTAATTTCTTCATAAATTTTTAAAAGTAATTCTTCGCCTGATTGTGGATTGCTTAATTCACGACCTTTTAAAAATATTGACACAATTGTAATATTTAAACATTTTATGCTTTTTATTAAGCACTTAAAAGATAGCATATTTTTTATTATTAAATTAGAATATAAAGTCAATGTAATTTTTGATGAAAATATTTAAAGAAATCTTTAGCACTAAGGCTAAAGATTTTGTAATTAGAATGTATATCTTACAACAGCGTTAATTTGATTGTCAATATTAAAATCAGCTCCGAAAGTTCTTTCGTAACCTAAGTTTAATCTTAAATTATCATTAAACTTATAATCACCTGTTAGATTTAAGTAAAATTTATTATCTCTTTTACCTTTTATTGTTTCACTTGCTTTGCTTGATTTTGCGATTATTATAGAATCACTTGGCTTATTAACATCTATAATATAACCAGTACCTAGTCTTATATTAGCATTATCATTTACTTTAAATCCTGAGAATACTGCAGGTTTTATATGTAAATTAGAATTAGTCTTACTTGTAATGCTTATAGCGTTATTTTCTAAGTTAGTTTTAGGTGTATAATCAAATATAGCTTCTATGCTAGGCTCAATATAAAATCTATTTAAATCAAATCTTTTACCAAGTTCAAAACTTGCAATAAATCCTGTCTTGCTATCTTTTAAACCTTTTAAAAGCTCTGAATTGTATTTAACATTATAATGATTTGCTTTAATTACTAAATCAGCATATAAATCATTGTTTGAAATATAGCTTGTATATAGACCAAACCCGTAATTATTTCCTTTTAAAACATCACTAGATTTAGAATTAGAAATATTAGCCATAATTCCTGTAATTACATTGCCATCTGCAAAATCATTAGCTTTATCAGCTCCAAATTGAACTTCAAATGAATTAAGTTTTACATCATCTATACTTGCGTTTGTATAATAAGCTCTAGCCCAAACGCCTAATTCCTTATCTAAACATCTAATTTCGCCTAATCTTTTATTCATATTATTCCAAGCAAAAGTATTGATTAGATTTATTCCCTTTGAAATAACTTGAGCTTGAGCTTTAGCGTTTTTGTTGATTTTAATATCTTTTATAAAATCATCTGCTATTTGGTTTTTATCAATTGGATTTGTTACGCCAGTATCAGGTTTGTTATCTGGTTTATTTTCAGGATTTGTTACACCTGTATCAGGATTTGTTACACCAGTATCAGGTTGATTTGGAATTTCATCTGTAGTATTTGATACATAATTGCTATTTGCAAGGTTGTTTAAATATAAGTCTAATACTTCACTATCCATATCACTTGAACTTTGATTTACTAATTTACCTAAAGCACTTGTCTTATCGCCGTTTGCAATGCTAACAATATTATCTGCATTAAGCCCTGTATCACTTACTTTACCATTCTTATTAGTAGTTATCGCATAGGTTAGATAATCTCCTAGCATTGCATTAGCAACATAATCATTATTAATCACATAATCACTTATTCCATCGCTAATCTTATAATCTTTAAAGAAAGTGTTTAGCTCTGCTGTTCCTGTTCCTTTTTTAAGTATTGCTAAGGGTAGATTTGCGTTTATTTTACTTGTATCAAGTTTATTATCACTCATAACATTAAGTAATACTAATTCATTGTTTGCTCCGCTTGTGTTTTCTCTTGAGATTATTGCACCTGTGTAGCTTTCTTTGTTTGCTCCTAGATAATAAGCTGTGTTATTTGAAGTAAGGCTATTTGCTAGAACTCTTTTTGCTACTTTTGAATTTTTTATGTTTAAAATTCCTGCTCTAGCATTATTTGTAGCTACTACATTATCTAATGTTACATTACTATCATTTAAAGCACCATAAAAAGTAGTAGTATTAATAGGCGATACTTTTGTATAATCATCATCTAACAATGATTTTTTTCTAAAGCCTGATATTTGCATATTGATTAAAGAATTACTAATACTACCTTCACCTATAATACTTCCACTTGTATTGTAGTCTTTGCCTGTATCAAGGCTATCAATCTCATATTTTTTAGTTCTAATTGTATTTGATGAATTAAACTCACTTTTTTTACCATTTGCATCTGCTTTAAGTACTAAAGACTCTGTAATAATACTATTTTTAAATTTACTTGCATAAGCTTCTAAATTAGTATAATCGGTCATAAAGCCTTGAACTTCGGTATTATTTAGTATAAATCTATTAAATCTATTGGTAAGTGAACTATCACTACTAGCTTTTATTACTGAATTAGATATGTTTATAACATTATTATTGCCAGAAGTTTCCTTACTTCCTGAAGAATAAATGTTATCTATAATCGCATGATCTACTATACCACTATCGACATATTTAATATTATTTATGGTAATTTTACTATCCACTGTCCCCTTAAGGTCAATATTTTTAGCGTAAGATATTCCACCTATTGTACCCCCATTAGCTATGACATTGTCAACAAAAAATGTGCCATCAATATCACTATTTGTAGAAATTACACTACTAGCATTACTAACCATATTAACCACTTTACTATCATTAAGAACAACTTCATCTATACCAGAAATATTTGATATTTCACTATTTTGTGCTTCAAATTTATCCCCAGCAATACCACCAGCTGCTCCTGAATTAGTCTCGCTAACATAAACTATTTTAGAATTAATTGCTAAAGTGTTAAGATTGCTATATATCTTATCTACATAACTATTTGTAAGAGTAACTTTGCTTTTATTTGCATTAATTGTATCTACAATAGAATTAGTTACATTTACTAAGCCATTATTAGTTAAGGTTGTTACATAGCTATTGGTAATTGTGGTTTTTTTATTGTTTTCTATCGTTAAATTACCAAAAGATTTATCCACACTTACATTATTACTATTTTTAATACTTGCATTTGTATCAAAATATGTATTATTAAAGCTTATATCAAATGCTTTTTGATTGCTTTCAATATTGTAATAAGCATCTTTTATATTAGGAGCGTTTAATTCAATAGAATTAATATTTGTAAGATTGGTTTTAAAATAATTAGCATCTTGATTTGTTCTAAATGGGTTTGTTAAGCCATTATGAGTTTTTGAATTAAATGAATTGACTGCATCAAGATTAACTACGCTAGTAGCACCAAATAAGTTTGAAGAGATACATAGACTTGCAATTAATGAGAGTTTAAATACCCCCCCCCGTGTAAGTAAAATTTTGTTTCATAACATTCCTTTAAAAAAAATTGAAATGCTATTATCTTAAAATCTAACTTAAAGATTAATAAATATAAATGATTTTTTTTAAAAATATCAATAAATTTCAATAATTATTATAAAGATTAAGGCAAATTAATTGCCTTAATGATAAGTTTTTATTTTTTAGTGCTTTTTGGGGTGCAAAGCATATTAATGTAGCGACCTTCAAATAAAGGTGCTTTATCCATATTTGCAATATCGCTAATTTCTTCATAAATTTTTAAAAGCAGTTCTTCACCTGATTGTGGATTGCTTAATTCACGACCTTTTAAAAATACTCTAAATCTAACATGCTTTCCTGATTTTAAAAACTCAATAGCGTGTTTAACTTTATAGTTAATATCATTTTGAGCAATTTTTACAGAAAGTTTGATTTCTTTAACTTCTACTACCTTTTGCTTTTTCTTAGCATCTTTTAGCTTTTTTTCTTGCTGATAGCAAAACTTGCCATAGTCCATAATCTTACAAACAGGTGGCTTAGCATCTTTTGCGATTAATACCAAATCAAGCCCTAAACGATTAGCAAGTGCATTAGCTTCATCGCTACTAATTATGCCATATTGTGCTCCATCATCACCTATACATCTAACCTCTGCTAAATCTATTTCTTCATTTAACAATACATCTTTTTCTTTACTCAAAATACTACCTCGTTTTGTTTTTCTTTAATTAGTTTCAAAAATTCCTCCATTGTAAGTGTTGATTGTTGTTTAGCTCTTCTATCTCTTAAAGCTACTTGATTATTATTTATTTCTTCATCTCCGATTACTGCTATATAAGGCACTTTTAACATTTCTGCATTTCTTATTTTTTTACCTAAAGTATCGTTTTTCTCATTAATATCAGCATCAACTCCAAGCTCTAATAATTCTTTTTGTAATGCTTTTGAATACTCAATATGCTTTTCACCTACTGGTAAAATCATAACTTGAATTGGAGCTATAAAGAATGGTAATTCTCCTGCTGTATGTTCAAGCAATATGCCTAAAAATCTTTCAAAACTTCCAAGTAAAGCACGATGAAGCATTACAGGGCGTTTTTTCTCATTGTTTTCGTCTGTATATTCAAGCTCAAATCTTTCAGGTAGGTTAAAATCTACTTGAATAGTTCCACATTGCCATTTGCGTTTAAGTGCGTCTAGGATTTTAATATCAATTTTTGGACCATAGAAAGCTCCACCACCTTCATCAACTCCGTATTTAATACCTTCTTCATCTAAAGCTTCCATTAAAGCTTTTGTAGCAACTTCCCAAATCTCATCACTTCCTATTGATTTTTCAGGTTTTGTTGAGATTTCTAGTTCCCATTCAAATCCAAAAGTTACCATAATTTTTTTAGCAAAATCTAAAATCTCTTTTACTAAGGTTTTTATTTGACTTGGCATACAGAAAATATGGCTATCGTCTTGAGTAAATTCACGAACTCTTAAAAGTCCGTGTAAAGCCCCACTCATCTCGTGGCGATGAACCATTCCGTATTCAAAGAATTTAATAGGCAAATCTTTATAACTTCTACCTTCACTTTTATAGCAGAATACATGTCCTACGCAGTTCATTGGTTTTATTCCGTATTCTTGCTCATCAATTCTAGTAAAATACATATTTTCTTTATAGTTTGCATAATGTCCGCTTGTTTTCCAAACGCTAGAATTTAGTAATTCAGGGCCACGAACAGGCTCATAAAATCTAACCCTATGAGCTTTATATAAAATATGCTCTAATTTATTTCTAACTCTTGCACCATTTTTAAGCCATAATGGTAAGCCGCCACCAATTTGTTCGCTAAATGTGAATAATTTTAAATCATTTCCTAGTTTTCTATGGTCTCTTTTTTTAGCTTCTTCTATCATTGTTAGATAGTCTTTTAAAGCTTCTTTTGTTGCAAATGCGATACCATAAATTCTAACTAGCATTTCATTTTTTTCATCGCCGCCTAAATAAGCACCTGCTAATTTTGTTAATTTAAAATTCTTAAGCATTTTAGTGTGTGGTAAATGTGGCCCACGACATAAGTCGGTAAATTCACCTTGAGAATATGTGCTAATTTCTCCACTTAAACGACTTAAAACTGCTTGTTTTAATTCATCATTTTTAAACTTTTCACAAGCAGCTTCATAGCTCATCGTATTTTTTATCATAGGAGAGCCTTTTTTTGCAAGCTCTTTCATTTTATCTTCAATTACTTTTAAATCTTCTTCGCTGATTTTTTCATCTACTTTAAAATCATAATAAAAACCTTCATCAACGCAAGGTCCTACGAAAAATTTAGCATTTTTATATAATTGTGTAATAGCTTCAGCTAAAAGGTGAGCACAGCTATGGCGAATGATTTCAAGTGCCATAGGACTATCATCATAGAAAATTGGCTCAAGTCCTGCTCCATCAGTGCTTAAAGTATCATAAATATTTTTATCTTTATCGTAATATCCTATTATTTCCATTATTAATCCTTTAAATTTTTATAAATTTCATTAAGATTTTTATACAAACTATCATAGTTTATATCATTTTGCTCTAGTAGTTCATATAAGATTACATTGTCTTCTTTACCATTCCAAAGTTTTTTATAAGTTCCATTTTTATAGCCGTTATCTTGGCGGAATTTATTTAAGACATTTTTACCAATGTAGATTTTATAAAGTCTTGTAAATTCTAACTCACAACTACACATTAGCTTTAAAAATATTTCTGTAATTTGCGTTATGTTTAGCTCTTTTGCACTACTTGTGTGAATTAATTCTCTTGAAAGTTCTAAAATATCATTTAAATTTTTATTTGTTTTATTGAATTTAAATTCTGAAATCGTGTTTATAAGTTCTTTTTGTTGATTTTGCATAATTGCAAGGCTTAAAATAAAATGCCAAATATCAACTAATTCAATTTGAATATTTTCTAAATCCCAACTAGCATCTATGCTTTTCCAATGTTTCCAAGGCATAGAATCAACGAGTTCAGCACATTCCATATAAATACAACGAGCAAAATCAATCAAGCGATTTTCCTTTGTATAACCTTTTTCCCAACCAATTCCGCAAGTTGCGTTATTTAAAGCTTGTTGTAAGCTTAACATATCATTAGTATATTGTAATTTCATCATCCCTTCTACATCAAAAAATATCAAAATACTAGCAAAATTATTTAACAATCAAGCGTAGTGCTAAAAATTTTTTTAACTTGTGCTTTAAAATATAAATAATCATCTTTAAAACTCACTTCGCAAATATCATTGCTTTTTGGATAAATAGTAGCCTTTTCATCAACTAATTTAAGCATTCTAGCGTAATAAAAACAAGCGTTCATTCCAGTTCCACAAGCTAAAGTTTCTCCAACTCCACGCTCATAAGTTCTAACATACAAAACCCCATCTTTAAAAGTTGCGTAATTTACATTTGCGTCATATTTTTCTCTTAAATATTTAGCATTTTCTTCGTTGTAGTTTTGTACTCCATCAAGAGTTACTAGGTGTGGCACACCTGTATCAATTAGGCAAAATACATTTTGAAATTCCACTAAATTTTCGTGTATAACCTTAGCTTTAGTTAATCTAATTTCTACAAAATCATCATCAAAAATTGTCGCCTTAATAATCCCTGCACCAGTTAAAAAACTCATATTTTTATTTGCTAAATTTTGAGTGTAAGCAAAATGTGCCGCAGCTCTTGCACCATTACCACACATATTAGCTTTTGAACCATCTTGATTGTAAAATCCCCAAGTAAAATCATAATCTTTATCATTTTTTTTGATTGCAATAAGTCCATCAGCACCTATTCCACTATGTCTATTGCATAATTTTATGGCTAATTTACTTAAATAATTTTCATCTAAATTATCAGTTTGAAAAATAATAAAATCATTTCCATTTGCGTAGTATTTATGAAATTCCATGTTTTTCCTTTAGTTTTTGAATAAGTTTTAGCGAGTTATCTTTAAAATCTTCTAAATTACCATCGTTTTTGATTAAATAACTTGCAAATTTTATTTTTTTGTCTATATGTAATTGAGAATTTAATCTTAGTTTTGCTTCAAATTCTGTTAAATTATTTCTATTCATAAGTCTTGTTAAAGATAATTCATAAGGGCAATAAATCACAATTTTATTAAGCAAAAAATTATAATTGCTATTTTCAAAAAACAAGGGAATTTCTACAAAAATTATTTTATTTTTATTTTGTTTGATTTTTTTGAGAATTTCTTTTTTGATTTTTGAGTGCATTATTTTTTCTAATTTTTTCTTAGCTGTTTTGTCATTAAAAATCACATTTGCTACTGCTTGTTTTTTTTCTTTTAAGAATTTGAAATAGGAATTTGAAATATTTAATTTTTTACGAATTTGTTTCCATTTGTAGCAAAAAACTTTTGAAGAAATTTCATCAGCACTAATGCAAAATATTTCATTTTCTTTAGCAATATTTAAAAATGTAGATTTACCACAAGCAATGCTAGATGTTATTACATAAATATTTTTAAAAAATAGGTGTTTTTTTATCTTAATTTTTCTTATCAAAACCGACTCTTTTTATCATTATCATAATATTATTTTTTAGATAATTTTGTTTATTTTCTTAAGCCTAATTTTAAGGCAATAATGTATTATTTAGGTTACTTTTTAAAATTTTAGTAAGGAGGCAGCCATGGAGAACAAAAGAAGAGCTTTTCTTAAAAAAGCATTAAGTGCTGGAGCTACCTGTGCTGTTGCTAGCGTAGGTTTAAATGCAGCAACAAGTAGCGAAAATAATAGCTCTGGTGTAGTATCTGGTCGTGCAAAGAAAAAAGAAGTGTTATATAAAAAGACCCTTCACTGGGAAAAATTTTATAAAATTGCATATTAATTTATAGAAAGGATTTAAATGCGTAATTTAGGTAGAAGAAGCTTTTTAAAACTTGCAGCAGTTGCAGGTGCAAGCACTACCGCATTTGGTGCGACAAACGCAACCTTAAAGGCAGATGAAAAAGTTAAAATGCCTTATGAAGGTAGTAAAAGTGTTCGCACAGTTTGCTCTATTTGTAGTGCTGGTTGTGGTATAGAAGCTGAAGTAGTAAATGGTGTTTGGGTTAGACAAAATAACGCAATAGACCATCCAATTTCACTTGGAAGTCATTGCTGTAAGGGAATTGACCAAATTGATTTAACCAAATCAAAATGTCGTGTTAAATACCCATTAAAAAGAGTTAATGGTAAATGGGAAAGAATTAGCTGGGAACAAGCTGTAAATGAAATCGGCGATAAAATGCTAGATATTAGAAAAGAAAGCGGTCCTGATAGCGTAATGTTTTTAGGTTCAGCTAAGTTTAACAATCAACAAGCATATTATTTTAGAAAATTTGCTGCATTTTGGGGAACAAACTCAATAGATCACGTAGCTAGAATTTGACACAGCGCAACAGTAGCCGGTGTGGCTAATACTTGGGGATATGGCGCTATGACAAATCACTTTGGTGATGTTGTAGGTAATACAAAATGTATGATTATGTTTGGTGCAAACTCAGCAGTTGCAAACCCTATTGGATTTAAGCATATTTTACAAGCTAAAGATAGAAATAATGCTCCTTTAATCGTAGTTGATCCTATTTTTACAAGAAGTGCAGCTCATGCTGATATTTATGTAAGAATTCGTCCAGGAACTGACATTGCATTTGTATATGGAATGTTAAATCTTATTTTTGAAAATGGTTGGGAAGACAAAGAAATAATCAAAAATAGGTCTTATGGAGTTGATTTAATTCGTGAAGAAGCTAAAAAATATACTCCTAGCGAAGTTGCTGATATTTGCGGATGTAGTGAAGAAATTCTAATTCAAGTTACAAAATTATTTGCGACTACAAAACCTGCTACACTATTTTGGTCATTAGGTATTACTCAACATTCAGTTGGTAGTTCAAATACTCGTATTTTAGCTATTTTACAATTAGTGTTAGGAAATATTGGAAAACCTGGTGGCGGAACTAATATTATTCGTGGTCACGATAATGTTCAAGGTGCAACAGATATGGGATGTTTAGCAGACACACTTCCTGCTTATTATGGCTTAGCTGAAGGTGCTTGGAAACATTTTTGCAATTTTTGGGGAGTTAGCTATGAAGATATGCAAAAACGCTTCGTAGATGATAGTGCAAATGGTGGCAAAAAATGGATGCACGAAAAAGGATTTAGTTTATCTCGCTGGTGGCAAGGTGTTAAAGGCGTAGTTCCTTATGGCACGGATACAACTCATTCAAATGCTCCTGTTAGAGTTCTTTGGGTTCAAGGAACTGGAATTACTTCTATGGCTCACACTGTTAAAATTCAAGAAGCACTTAAAAAACTTGATTTAATAGTAGTTGCTGAACCATTTGTAAATGAAGTTGCAGTTTTAGCAGATCGCCCTGATGGAATTTATATACTTCCTGCTTCAACTCAATTTGAAACAGAAGGATATGTAACAGCTACAAATCGTTCTATGCAATGGAGAAGCCAAGTAGTAAAACCAATTTATGAAAGTAAAGAAGACCAAGAGATTATGTTTATGTTTGCTAAGAAATTTGGCTTTTATACAGAATATACTCGTGGTATGAAACTTGAACTTCAAAATCATAAATTAGTTCAGGTAATTCCTGATGATGTTGATGCGAAATGGCCTGATGATGCTACAAGAGAAATGAGTAATGGTTTATTATCAATTGGTCTTCGTGGTATTAGTGCAGAGCGTTTAAGAAAACATCAAGCAAATTGGGCTAATTTTGACCCTGATACTTTAATGGGTATTGGTGGAGATGTAAAAGGCGAATATTATGGCTTACCTTGGCCTGTATGGGATGCAAAACACCCTGGAACTGCTATTTTATGGAACCCAAATGTTCCTTATGAAAAAGGTGGAATGGGCTTTAGAAATAGATTTGGACTTGAGCATAATGGAGTTAGTCAGTTAGCTGATAATTCATTCACTCCTGTTGGTTCTAAGGTTAAAGGTGGTTATCCTGAAATTAAAAAAGATAATATTGAGCAAGTATTTGGTATTACATTAAGTGATGAAGAAAAAGAATTAATGGGTAGTTCTTGGAGCACAGATATTTCAGGAATTATATTAGAAAAATGCCGTGAAAAAAGTGCTTGTTGCTTAGGAAATGCAAGAGCTAGAACTATAGTTTGGGAATTTAGCGACCAAATTCCAAAACATAGAGAGCCAGTGCATTCACCAAGATGGGATTTGGTGCAAAAATATCCAACATTTGACGACCAAACAACTCCAAATTTCCGTGTTACTACAATGTTTAAGAGTGAGCAACAAAAACAAGACTGGAGTAAGGATTTTCCTATTATCATTAGCTCAATGCGTTTAGTAAATCTAAGTGGTGCTGGTATGCTTGAGAGAACTAGTAAATATTTAGCTGATATTACACCTGAAATGTTTGCTAATGTTCATCCAGAGCTTGCAATGCAACACAATATTGGCGATGGAGAAATGATGTGGATACATAGCCCGCAAGGAACTAAGATTAAAGTAAAATGTATTCACAATAGAAGTGTAACTCCAGATAGAATTTGCTTACCTTACAACTTCGCTGGTGTTTTACAAGGAGTTGATTTAAGTCATAACTATCCAGAAGGCACTAAACCTTATACAATAGGCGAAATGTCAAATACGGTTACAAACTATGGTTTTGATCCAAATACACAAATTAGCGAATTTAACGCTGGACTTTGCAAGATAGAAAGGGCATAAAAATGGCTAGAATGAAGTTTTTTGTTGATAAAAATCGTTGTATTGGTTGTTTTGCTTGTCAAGTTGCGTGTTCAAGCGGACATGAAGTTCCTGTTGGTATTAAAAGAAGAAAAGTAATTACTTTAAATGATGGTATTGAAGGCAAAGAAGTGTCAATGACAATAGCATGCCAGCATTGCACTGACGCACCTTGTGCTCAAGTTTGCCCTGTTAAATGCTTTTATATTCGTGAAGATGGTATCGTATTACACGATAAAAAAGAATGTATTGGTTGTGGTTATTGCTTATATGCTTGTCCATTTGGTGCTCCACAATTTCCAAGAGATGGAGCATTTGGAATTAAAGGCGAAATGGATAAATGTACAATGTGTGCAGGAGGCCCTGAAGAGACAAATAGTGATGAAGAAAGAGAGCTTTACGGACAAAACCGCATAAGCGAAGGAAGAGTGCCTATTTGTGCTGCTGTATGTGCTACAAATGCACTTTTAGTTGGAGATGAGAGCGAAGTTTCTAATGTATATAGAAAGCGTGTTTTAACTAAAAATGCAAATGTTAATTTAAGTAATATGTTTATTTAATTTAAATTAGGAGAGATGATGGAATTTTTAATTTTTGTTGGAGTTTTACTAGCTTTAATAATAGTCATTTTAATAAAGTCTATAATTATAGTATCGCAAAGCGATATTGTAATAGTTGAGCGATTAGGTAAATTTCACAAAGAATTAAGCGGAGGATTTCATTTAATCTTTCCTTTTATTGATATGGTTAAATCAGTAATTACTATTAAAGAGCAACTAATAGATATAGAAAAACAACAAGTTATTACAAAAGATAATGTAAATATTTTAGTTGATGGGATAGTTTTTCTAAAAGTAACAAATGGAAAAATGGCATTTTATAATGTTGAAAATTATAAAAAAGCTATATCAAATTTAGCTATGACAACTCTTAGGGGCGAGATTGGCGGTATGTATCTTGATGATACTTTAAGTAGTCGTGATAGTTTAAATAGTGCTTTACAAATTGCACTTGGAGATGCTGCTGATAACTGGGGTGTAAAAATTATGAGAGTAGAAATTTCTGAAATTTCAGTTCCTAGTGGCATAGAAGAAGCAATGAATTTACAAATGAAAGCTGAAAGAGAAAAAAGAGCTATAGAATTAAACGCTGAAGCACAAAAAGTAGCACTTATAAAAAATGCTGAAGCATTAAAGCAAGAGCAAGTTTTAAACGCTGAAGCAATAGAAAGAATGGCTGATGCTAAAAAATACGAACAAATTGCATTAGCTCAAGGTCAAAAAGAAGCTATGAATAACATAAATGAAGCAATGGCACAAAACATTAATGCAGCTGAGTTTTTATTAGCTAAAGGCAGAGTAGAAGCATTTTTAGCTTTAGCAAAAAGTGAAAATAAAGATAAAATATTAGTTCCTTATGAAAGCACTGAATTAATAGGAGCTTTAAGTGTATTAAAAGAATTTGTAGGCAAAAAATGAGTAGCCTATATTTACTTTGTATAGGAATATTTTTAGGAATTTTAGAATTATTAGTCGGTAGTTTTTATATAATATTTTTTGCTATAGGATTTATTATTGTCGGTGCAATTAATTTAATAAAGCCATTAGATTTAGAATTACAAATAATATTAATTGCTGTTATATCTCTTGTTTTACTTATAATTTTTAAATTTTTTGTTAAAACTAAAAAAGTAGAGAATTATGACGATGATTTTTTAAATACTCAAGGCGAAGGCGTTGTTAAAAATGGTATGATTTATTATAAAGGCTCATTTTGGCAAACAACTGATAATTTAACCTTAAGAGAAGGTGAAATTGTAAAAATTGAAAAAATCCACAACAATAAAGTAAAAATCAAACAAGATTAATTTTTATAACTTTCAATAATATTTTTTAATTTATAAAATACAACTACAAACAATAATATTACATAACTTAAACCATAAATGCCGCATAAATTACATAATAATGCAAATTGAAATTCTATGTTTGATTATTTTTTATAATCAAACATAATTTAAGTTATATTTAATTTATATAAATTATCATCACGACTTGCTTAGGCAAAATTATTTTTTTAAGGAGATGTCATGGCTAGACACATTACGGGGGGGGGGTATTTAAGCTCTCATTAGTTGCGAGTGCATTAATTCTTAGCACTAGCTTAAACGCTTTAGAGTTAAACAAAGCTACTCACGCAGAAGCTGAGAAAGACTACTACAAAATTACAAGTGATATTGCTGAAAATATTACTATTAAAAACTACGGAAAAGCAACTTTTCAAGAAGATATAGGTCTTAAAACAATTACAGGTGATATTGTAAATAATGGAGCATTTTTATTAGACCATGAAGGTGGTGGTGTTCATAAAGAACACATTTTAAAAGGTAGTTTTACAAATAATAAAAGCCTAGTTGATTTTAATCGCGCTTTAATTGACCCAGAATTTACAGAAGAGAAAGTAGGTTTTTTTAAAAAACTTTTAAATACCAATAAAAACTACAAAATCAATGGTTTGATTGATGGAATTCAAATAGATCTTGCAGAAGGTAAAAAAATTACAAACAATAGTGGTTTGCATGTATCAAATATAGAAATTAAATCTGTAGGAACTACAATTGAGAATAATGATTTATTTGTTTTAGATGAAGGTGCTATTGAAAGTAGCAGTGGTGTAGCTATTAGTGGCAATGGAGATGTAATTTTACTTGAAGCTGATGTAAATGGTAGCGTAAGTGCTAAAGATTTATATGTAATGGGAACACCAGTTGGAAATGATAAACCATACATAGCAAGAGAGCCTAGTATCCAACATGGCGAACAAACAAGTGATTTATATGGTGGAGATATAACAAGTTCTAATTTAGCTAAATTTGAAACAGCAGTAATCGGTGGTAAAGTTACAGCAAATACTAAAGCAAGTGCAAATAATTCATTCTATGGCTTTAACACAACTTTTCAAGGTGCTATTGATAATCAGAACGGCAAAGCTAGATTTATCCTTTCGGACATTAAAAAGGGAGTTAAGAGTAAAGGCGATATAGAAATTTATGGAACAAAAATAAATGGTAATGTAGAAACTGATGGAAAATTCATAAGTGGAGCTCATCAAAAAGAATTATTAAATAAGCATTTCGCAAGTCTTTTGAATGGTGAAAAAATAGCAAATATCGAAGATATGAAGAAAATTGATGGCTTAAGCGAAGAATATTTCTTACCACTGATTAAAGCAGCAACTTCAAATTCTCATGATATTGATAGCACTACATTTTATAAAGACGCTTTAAAATATGTAGATAGTGAAGAGATGGAAACTGGCGATTTGATAGCTAATGGTGGTATTGATGCAACTGGTTTTGAAATGAGTGGAGATGGGGTTGTAAAAGTTACTAAAGGCGATATAAATACTATTGTTAGTAGTTTTGAAAATACAGGCGGTGTTTATATTACAGAAGGTAATTTAAATGCTAATAACTCAAGTTTTACAAGTGATGTAAATATTGCTAAGGGCGATTTAAAAGCTTTAGGGAATTTGTTAGAAGAAAAAAGAGATGAAAGTGGCGAAAGAGTAAAAGATAAAAACGGCAATCAAGAGTATAATCCTGCATTTTCTTATATTGACAATGATGATGCAATTAATACAATGTCAAGATTTGCAAATATCAATGTAAATGATGGAAATATAAGCCTAACAAATACTTATGCAGAAAATATTATAGCAAACGATAAAGCTACAAGTTCTAAAACAATTACTCTTAAAAATGCAGTTATAAATAAGCTTACACACGGAACAAACTTAAAAGACGCAGAGTTTAACGTAAATGCTAATAAAGCTTTATTTAGAGAAAGCGTTACAAACTACGGCTCAATCAATGCTGTTAGTTCATCATTTGATAAAGATGTTAAGGCTAAAAATCTAAGCTTAAGTGGTATCGTTGAAGATGTAGAAAGGCTAGATAAAAAAGCGGGAGAGTATCACGGAGAGATTAGCTATGACGCTAATATCGCAGCTTCAAATAATCTAAGCTTAACAGGTATAGAGAGTGCTTATAAATTAGATAAGAGTGCTAATACAACTCTTTTACAAGCAAAAGATATAAATATCAATAGTTCAGCTATCAAAGCTCAAGTTATAGGTAATGCTGATATTAGCGATGATTTAACTACTGGTGTATTGGCAAGTCAAGTTAGTGCTGCGAATTTTTATAAAGACCCTATTTCAAAAGGTTCAAGCATTAATTTAAATAACGCTATTGTATTTGGCGATATGAAAGCTGATAAATTAAATGTGAATAATTCTAAGATTACAGGTAGAATTTTAGCAAATGATTTAAATGCAAGTAATAATACATTTATTATGGGTGGCACAAACAATACATTCTTAGGCACAATGATTGCAAGAAATAGCACAAGTGGTAAGGCAAATGAAATAGGATTACTTGGTTTAAGTGTAAATAATGGCAAAGCTGATGCAAGTAATCTAGCAAATCTTCCACTAGCTTTATTAAAGATTGGAAATGGAAATGCAACAGCAGAAGACTTCGTTACAAAAATCGGAGTTTATGATGGTCTAAGTGTATATTCATTAGATAAGAAAAATATATTAAGCGGGACATTAAAGCAAGGAGATGAGGATTATATTTATTATTCAGTTGTAGCAAATCCTATTAATGCGGCTGCAAGTAGGGCTGATGCTAGTAAGACAAGTGATAATTTTAGTGCTGATAGCAAAAGTGGTGCTGATAAGAGTATCTTAGATAATGCAAGCTCAAGCGTAGGTGCAATCGCTCAAAAAGCAAATGAAGTTGCAAAAGGAACTGCAAGTGATGAGGTAATGGCAAATGCTAATAAAGTTGCAAATGATACAAGCAAGATTGTAGCAAGTGAAACTAGCCTTGATAAAGCAATTGAAGAAGCGCAAACAGATATTAAAAACGCTGCAATTGAAGAAGCTATTAAAGTAGGGTCTAACATTAATGGTAATGAGATTGAACTTACTTTAAAAGGTGCTAATACTAAGGCTTTAACAGATGCAAAAAATATGCTAAATCAGACTTATTATTCTTATGTTAGTGAATGGAACAATCTAAACAAAAGAATGGGCGAACTAAGAAATAATGATGGCAAAAATGCTGGAATTTGGATTAGAAGTTTTGGTGGCGAAGGCAAGATTGATAGTGCTAAAATAAAATACTATGAAGTGCAATTTGGTGCAGATAAGCAAACTAGCACAAATTATGGCGAATTATATTCAGGTGTAATGGCAAATATAGGTCAAAGCACAAGTAATTCAAGTAGTTCTAAGGTGAAAAATCACGGCATTGGTGCTTATGTTAGCTTAGTTGGTAATGATGGCTTATTTATTGACGCTACAGCTAGATACACCAATCATAAATCAACATTTAAAGATAATGTTTGGTTAGGTGATTTAAAAGATAGCGGAAGTGGATTTTTAGGTAGCGTTGAGGCTGGATATAGAATGGGAAGTGATTTTTATCTTGAGCCTAGTGCTGAATTAATCCTTGGCTATGTTCCTATGGCTAGTTTAAAGGGTAATGATAAAGTTACTTTAAAAAGCGAAGGTAAATTTATGGGAGCAGCAAAAGTTGCTTTAAGTGCTGGTGCGAATATTAATGATACTTTTGGTTTAAGAGCTAGTGTTGGCGGGGCATTTGATTTAAATAACACTCCTACTATAACTTTAAGCGATGGCACAACTACAAGAGTTGAAAAAGGCTTTAAAGATAGTCGTGGATTTGCAAGTGTAGGAGCTAATTTTAACTTAGGTAAAAATACTAAGTTTAGCTTAGATGCTGAAAAATCATTTAGTGGAAAATATAATACAAACTACAATATAAACGGAACTTTAAGATATTCGTTTTAAAAAATAGCCCTAGAAATAGGGCTTATTTTGATAATTTATTTTCTATATATTCATCTACACTTTTTTTGAATTTTATTGGTTCACCAATAAAAGGAACAGGTGCAGAAGAACCAGCACCATTTATAAATATTGTGCCAAAATTAAAAATCCTACCAAGAATTCCTTGACCAACTCTGATACTTTCTATTTTTTCTAATCTTAGCTCTATTGTATCTCTTCTAATAAAGCCAAATTTAGCTATAACTTTTCTATTTGTTAAAGCAAGTTCTGTTGTTGTAATGATAACGAACATACGAAGTAAAAGAAAGATGATAAATATAGCAATAAAAGGATGAATAGCAATACTTAAAATTGCTAAAATTAAAATAGCAAATAAATCACCTATAAAAGCAAAAATACTAACTTTGGCTTTTAAAACAACGCTTTCATCTGCACCTAAAACTTGTTCTACATAAGACATAAAAACTCCTTTTAAAAAATTAAAAAAAGTATTATACCCCCCCCCATTTTTAATTCTAGCTTAAATGATAAATATATTTTGCGTTTAAATTTATAAAGAATTTGAATTAATAATTTTAATATTTTTAAAAGTTTTATAATAACTTGAATTTAGGTTTTTATAAGTATATTTTATTGTTGCTTTTAACAATGTATTTTTAAAATATTTGTAGTTATTATTGAGTTAGAAAATATTTATACAAAAATTAATTTGACTTATTAAAAAACTTGGGAAAATTGATTTATCTTAAGCGAAATTAAATGGCGCGGCGGACGGGGCTCGAACCCGCGACCTCCGGCGTGACAGGCCGATATTCTAACCAGCTGAACTACCGCCGCAACCGAATTTAATGAATGGTGGTCGCTATAAGACTCGAACTTATGACATCCACCTTGTAAGGGTGGCGCTCTACCAACTGAGCTAAGCGACCATGGCGACCCTTGAAAGATTTGAACTCTCGTTTCCAAACGGAGAGAATGGCGTCCTGAGCCACTAGACGAAAGGGTCTCAAACCTGGATCAAAAAAAATGGTGTCCTGTGCTGGATTCGAACCAGCGGCCCCCTCATTAAAAGTGAGATGCTCTACCTGCTGAGCTAACAAGACTTAAAATAAAAATAAGTTTGGATTATACATTTTAAAACTTAAATTAAAATTAATATTAAAATAATTTATAATATTTATACTAAATCTCTTGAAAATAAAGAAGATTTGAATAATAAAGTTTATAAAAATATTGCAAAAATTTTAATTAATAAGTTAAATAAATATACTTTCAAGATTTTATAACAAAAATATACTTAATTAAATTTTTTTATAAATAGTAATATGATTTGAAATTTATAAATTCTTATAATCAATCCCATCAAAATAAGCTAAAGCACTACCCCAAGTAAATCCGCCGCCAAATGCATCTAAAAGCATTAATTTGCCATTTGTTAAACGACCTTGTTCGTAAGCTTCATTGATAGCTATTGGAATTGACGCAGCTGAAGTATTACCAAATTTATCAACACATACAACACATTGCTCATCGCTTAAGCCAAGTTTTTCTTGAACATAAGAGATAATTCTAAGATTTGCTTGATGCGGTATAAATAAATCTATATCACTTGTTTTAAGTTTGTTTTTATCTAATAAATACGACACATCATCTGATAATGTTTTAACAGCTACTTTAAATACTTCATTGCCTTTCATTTCAAGTTTAATAGGCTCTAATTGTTTTGTTTGATTTGAACGCTTAGTGCATAATAAATCTTTAAATTCTCCATCGCTTCCTGTATGAATATCTATAATTCCTTTACCTTCACTTGCACTTACAACGCAAGCTCCAGCACCATCTCCAAATAAAACACAAGTAGTTCTATCTGTATAATCAAGAATTGAAGATATTTTTTCAGCTCCTATTATTAATACATTTTTTTTAGCACCACTTTCAACCATAGAACGAGCAAGCTCAAGCATATAAATAAATCCAGAACAAGCAGCACTTATATCAAATGCACTTACACCTTTTAATCCAAGTTTATTTGCTACAACTACCGCAGTTGATGGCATAGTAAAATAATCAGGACTTAATGTAGCTACTATTATTAAATCTATTTCATTAGTTTGAATTTTAGCTCTTTGTATAGCTTTGATAGCTGCTTTATATGCTAAATCGCTAGTGTTTTCAGTTTCACTAGCAATATATCTTTGCCTAATTCCTGTTCTTTTTAATATCCATTCATCACTTGTATCTAAAAAACTTTCAAAATCTTTATTTGTTAGTGTTTTTTCTGGTAAATACGAAGCAATACTTTTAATGCAAGCTTTTAATTTCATCTTCAATCACTTTATTTACATTTGAATTAGCAAATTTTAAAGCTTGAAAAATTGCATTTTTTATAGCTTCTTCATTGCTTTTTCCGTGGCTAATGATAGCACATCCATCAATTCCTAATAATGGAGCTCCACCATATTGGTCGTAGTCTAAATGCTGTTTTAAAGCATTAAATGCACCTTTGCTAAGCATATAACCAAGTTTTGACAATGATGATTTTTTAATCTCATTTTTTAACAACTTAGCAAAAATGCCTACAGCACCTTCTGCAGTTTTTAATAATATATTTCCAGTAAATCCATCGCAAACTACCACATCACATTCTCCAGCAAATATATGTCCGCCTTCAACATTGCCCATAAAATTGCTTAAATGTTCTCTTAATAATTTATGTGTGTCTTTTGTAAGTTTGTTTCCTTTGCAATCTTCTTCTCCGTTTGAAAGTAGTGCAATTTTAGGATTTTTTATATTCATTACTTCTTTTGCATAAGCTTCGCCCATTATTGCAAATTGTAATAAATTTTCTTCTTCGCAATCAACATTAGCACCTACATCTAATACCAAAACCCTGCCGTTAAAAGTAGGCATTAAAGTTGCGATAGCAGGTCTTAAAACACCTTTTACTCTACCTATTCTAAGGGTTGCAAGGCTCATTGTAGCACCACTATGCCCAGCCGAAACAACTGCATTTGCTTCGTGGTTTCTTACTAATTCAACTGCTTTATAAATACTGCTGTCTTTGCGTTTTAAAACATCTGTAGAATTTTCATCCATATCAAAAACATCGGTAGTATGAACAAATTCAACTCTATTTGATAATTCTGATGGAATTTGACTTTTTATTTTTTCTTCATCTCCAACTAGAATAACGCTAAAATTATCTTTTTCTTTTAACGCTTTTATAACTCCACTAATTATTGGGGGGAAAGAAAAATCTCCACCCATAGCATCAACAGCAACTTTTATCATAGGTATTAATATTCGCCAGTTGTTGGATTAATTCTATGAGGTAATTTCCAACTACCATCTTTATCTTTAATTGGTCTTACTAGCTCAATTTTGTAATGAGTGCGTCTTTTTGCTGCTCTTGTTTTACTAACTCTTCTCTTTGGAACTGCCATGTTATTCTCCTTATTTACATTTTTGACAATAAAAATAATCGCTTAAATATAAAGCTAATTCGCTTTTTAATACTTCAATTAAGTCTATTTCACCATCATAAAATTCCATAGTGTCGCTTAATTCGTTTTCTTCATCTTTAAATACACCATCGCTTAAATCTAAATTAATTTTTTCATTAATTTCAATCTCAATTTCAGCAGCACAACTATCACAATAATGAATTACATTGCCTACTAAAACTGCGTCTAGCGTAACTATTTTATTATCTTTTTTCTTTAAAAAGCCTTCTAATATTAAATTATCAAAATCTAATTTAAAAGGGTATTTTACCGAATTAATTTTACTAAAAGCAATTTTCATTTTAATTTATTTCAAGTTTATTAAAGAAAAACTCTATTTCTATTTTAGCATTTTCTAAACTATCACTACCATGCACTGCGTTTGCGTCAATACTTTCAGCAAAATCAGCTCTTATTGTTCCCTTAGCTGCCTCTTTTGGATTAGTTGCTCCCATTAATTCACGATTTTTAGCAACTGCATTTTCGCCTTCTAAAACAGATACTACAACAGGACCACTAGTCATAAATTCAACTAAATCTTTATAAAATGGTCTTTCTTTATGAACTGCGTAAAATTCTCCTGCTTGTTCTTTTGTTAAATAAAGCTTTTTAATAGCTGCAATTCTTAAGCCATTTGCTTCAAAACGACTTAAAATTTGACCTATAACACCTTTCTTAACAGCGTCAGGTTTAATGATTGATAAAGTTCTTTGCATTAAATCTCCTTAAAATAAAAGCTCATATTATACAAAAATAAATTAATTTAAGCTTTAAAAATTAAGTTCTTTTAATAAAGTTTTTGCATCAACTAATCCTATTATTTGTTTTAGCACTTCGCCTTTATCGTTTAAAACAAGTAAAACTGGTGGTCCAAAAACCTTATAAGTCTCTGCCATTTCTTGTTCAAATTGGTTTGGGTTAGTTAAATCTATTTTGATTAAATTGTAATTTTTCAACTCATTTATAACTTCTTCATTTTTAAAAGTAGTATTTTGCATAACTTTGCAGTTCTCACACCAGCTAGCTGTAAAATACACAATATTTTTTGAACTTAGATTTAATTTTTCTTTTGCTTGTGTGAATTCTAAATTCTGTTGAGAAATATTATTACTTGGATTAAAAGTTTTGTTTAATAATATAAAACTATAAGCTAATATTAAAACTAAAATAATTTTAAAAAATAAAAAGAATTTATTTTTAGTATTTTCAAATAAGCCAAAAAATACTACAAAACTAATACCAAGTAAGGCATATAAGACATTTGTAATATTCTCATTTATTATTCTTTCTAAGAAAAATATTGCTATTCCTAATAAAATAAATCCAAAAAATTTATTAACATATTGCATCCAAGAGCCAGTTATAAATTTAAAACCAAAACCAATTGCTATTAGTGGAATTCCCATACCTATACTCATAAAAAATAATGAAAAAGCTCCAAGCAATACATCATTGCTATTTGCTATATAAATTAAAATTCCAGCAAGTGGTGCAGCTACACAAGGTCCTACTATTAAAGCACTTAAGACCCCCATTAAAAATACTCCGATAATTCCACTATATTTTGAGCTTTTTTTATTTACGCTATTTACAATAAAGTTAGGCATTTTTAGTTCAAATAAGCCAAACATTGATAATGATAAAATTACAAAAATTAAAGAAAATAGAATGATTACAATTGGATTTTGAAAAAATACTTGAACTCCACTTCCTACTAAAGCTGCTATTATTCCTGCTATTGTATAGCTAATAGCCATTCCTAATACATAAATAATGCTTGAAATTATTGGATTTTTACCACTACTTTTTGCCAAAATACTAGATATTATAGGTATCATTGGTAGGGTGCAAGGTGTTAAAGATAATAATATTCCTGATACAAAAAAAGTTAAAATATTTATTAAAAATGAAGAATTTAAAAGCTTGCTTTCATATTCGTTTTGTGTAGATTGTTTTTCTTTTTTTAGTTTTAAAGCTTCTTTGTTATCGTATTCTAAAACCAATTTATCATTTTGATAATTAAAAGACGCTACAAGTGGTTGATAACATAATCCTTCAGTAGAACAACCTAAATAAAAAATTTTAATATTGTCATTATTTTTTAATGTAAAATTTGGGAAATCAAATTCTAAAGTATTGTAAAAGACTTCAACATTATCCTTTAATACCGCATTGCTTAAGTCAAATTTATTTGTGATATTTTCGTTGTTTAATAAGACTTTTATTTCGTTTTTATATAAATAAATATCAGGATTTAGATTAAGTTTTATAAAATTTGCTTGAGAATTATTTTCAAGTTGGAATTTAAATGCTTCATTTGGTGGTAGTGGATTTGCAATTGCTAATACGCAAAATATTAAAATATTTATAATAAATTTCATTGTTTTTTCCTTGTTTTTTTATATTGTATAAGAGTAAAACATATGATTGTAAAAATAATAAATAATGTGCTAAAAATAATTAGTATTTTTTCTTTATCGTTATAACTTGCCTTTATTTTTTTAAAGTTTTTAATTTTATCTAAATCAATAGTGCAACCATAATATACATTTAAATTTTTATCTTTTTTGATATAAGTTATTATATGTCTTATTGAGTAGTTAGTCCAAAAAATATTAGCTTTCGTATATCCTTCATCTTTTATTTTTGCTAGCAGTTCTTTTATATAAAATTTATTATTTGTGTCTTTTTCTAAAAAAATATTTTGATGCTCATAGTCCTTAGAATAATGAGCTATATAAAATCCTAACTCATTAAAAGCATAGGCTTTTTCTTGATAATTATCAAAATTAATCGTATTAATTTCTTTTTTGATTAGATTAATTTTTTCTTTATAATTTAAAGAATTTGGAAGATTTTTTGCATAATTATCTATTTTATCTACTATTGCTTTTGCTTGTTTTGCGATGATATTTTTAGTGCCTTCATTGTCTTTTAGTTGATAGTTTTTATCAAGTGTAATATAAACATCTATGCTATTTAATATTACGCTAATACAGGCTAATAATGAAAATAATATAATAGTTTTTTTACCCATCAATACTTACCCTATTTAAAATTGCACTACTTAAAGAGTGAATATCAATATCTTGAATTTTAATACCATTTGGAACGCCTTGAGCGATTTTGCTTACTTTTACATTGTAGTGTTTAAAATAATCTTCTAAATAAAAGCACACCGTATCCGTGCTAACGCTTGGTGTGTAGGCTAAAACCAGTTCTATTGTATTGTATTTGCAAATCATTTTTTCTAATTTTTTTAAATAGTATTCATTGGTTTTTGAAAGTATAAAATATCTACCTTCATATACTTTACATTCATCTATAAAAAATACATCTTTTGGGCTTTCTACTAAGCAAATTGTATTATCTAATTCATCATTTATGCAATAATCACAAAGTTCATTTTCACTTAAGCAACCACAAATAGAACATTCTTTTATATTTTTTTTAGCATTTTCTAAAGAATTCATTAGTTCTTCTAATAAATTTTTATTTTCATAACACAAATAATAAGCCATTTTTAAAGAAGTTTTTTTGCCAATTCCTTGAATTTTTCCTATGCTTTTGCATAAATTATCAAAATGTATCACAATATAATCCTAAAGTTATGATAGCCATCATCGTAAAAATATTTAAGCTCAAATCCTTGAGTATCACAAATATATTTTATTAAATAAAGTCCTAATCCAAATCCACTTTGCTCTGCATTACCCCTTGCAAATGGTTTAAAATACTCTTCTGTATTAAAGTCTTTTTCTTCTCCTATGTTTTTTACATTAATATAGTCTTTTTGAAATTCAATTATACACTTATGGTTGCTTGAGTATTTAATAGCATTATCTAATAGATTTTTAATTAATATTATAAATAAAGCTCCATCTACTATTATTGTTCTATCTTCGTTCATTTTTACATCAATAATTTGTAAATTATCTAAATATAAAGCACTGATTGATTGCTCTAATAAATATGAATACGAATATTCTTTTAAGACTACTTCATGGTTTTTAGATAATATTTCTTCTACTTGCTTAAATTCATTTACTAAAGCATTCATACCTTTAAATACACTTATTAAGATTTTTTTATTTTTTTCGCTTTCTGGCATAGTTGCTGCAAACATTCCTTTAGCAATAGGTGTTTTTAACTCGTGCATAATTGCTCTTAAAAAAAATCTTCTTGCCAATACCAATTCATTATTTTTTTTAGTAGCTTTATTAAATTCTTTAGTTAATAATCCTATTTCATCATTTTTATAATAAGAAAAATTGCTATTTTTTCCGTTTGATAAATCCCTAATATGTCTTGTAAGACCCTTTAATGGTTGAATTAAATTATAACAATATATTAAAGAAGCAAAAAACATCATAATAATTAATGATATTAATAATTTAATTAAACCATCATTTATATTATTATTGTGGGTGTTTTCATAAACTTTTAATGAATTATTTTTTTGATTTATGAGTTTTAAATAATATTTGTCTTTATAAACAATTCCTTGAATTAGTCCAAAATTAGTTTTATGGTCTATTGGCTTATCATTGCTTGTGCAAAGCTCACGCATAAAACGCTTATCTGTGATTTCTTGAAAATCAATATCTTGTAAGTATTTATCAATTTCTACACCAGCACCACTAGCATACAATTTATTAATAGCTAATATTGCAAAATAAAGCCTACTTATACTTTCAGCTCTTAAAGCCTTATTGGAGTATTGAGTTATTTGTATAATAGCTGTAATAGTAAGTATAATGCTAATAGCAAAAACTGCTATTAGCTTACTAAGAATAGAGTGTAACAGCATTAGCCAAGAAGCTTATAACCAATACCACGAACAGAGAATATATGTTTAGGGTCTTTTGAACTATCGCCTATCTTACTTCTTAATCTTCCTATAATTACATCTAAGCTTTTGCTATCTTTTTCTCTTAATGACCTACAGCTATTAGCTAGCTCATCTCTTGATACTGAATAGCTATGTCTTTTCACTAGATAACTTAATATATCATATTCAGCTGGTGTTAAGCTTAGTGGTTTTTTATCATAGTAAATTTCATGTTTTTCATGCTCAACTTTGAATAATGTGCTTACTTCTTCTTCAGGTGGTAGTAAGCTTTTTTTGTATCTTCTAACAAGTGATGATACCCTTGCTTGTAATTCAGTTGGCTCATAAGGTTTTGGTAAATAATCATCAGCCCCTAATCCAAGTCCTAAAACCTTATCACTTGTATCCCCTCTAGCGCTTGAAATGATAATAGGAATATCATACTTCTTGCGAATTTCCTTGCATACTTCTAATCCATCCATTCCAGGTAGAGTTAAGTCTAAAATTAGACAATCATAATTACTAAAGTTAGCAGTTAAACCTTCAGCAGGAGTGCTGTAATTTGTAACTTTTATGTTAAACCTTGCTAAAAACTCTGTAATCAACTCAGCGAATTCCACTTCGTCTTCAATCATAATTACATTAATCATTTTTTCACCTTTATTTATTAAAGTCTTTCCATTCTAACAATAATTAATTTATAAATGATAAATTGCAAAAGGAAAAAGATGCGTGACTTTTATGAAATTCTAGGAGTTAGTAAAAATGCTAGTTCTGAAGAAATTAAAAAAGCTTATAGAAAATTGGCATTGAAATATCATCCTGACAGAAATCAAGGCGATAAAGATGCTGAAGAAAAGTTTAAAGAAATCAATGTAGCTTATGAAACCTTAAGTGATGACACTAAAAGAGCTAGATATGATAGATACGGCGAAGCTGGTCTTAATGGTGGTTCAGGTGCTGGTGGCTTTGGATTTGAAGGATTTTCAAATTTTAGTGATATTTTTAGTGATATTTTTGGTGGCTTTGGCGATAGTGATGATGAAGAAATTGATGAAGATTTATTTATTACTCTTGAATTAGGTTTTAAAGAAGCTATTTTTGGTTGTAAAAAGAAAGTTAATTATTCTTATAAAGCAAATTGTATTAAGTGCGATGGAACAGGCTCGGCAAGTAAAACTACAACTACTTGCTCAAGATGTAATGGCAAGGGCAAAATAGCTATTAGAAAAGGCTTTTTCCAAATGGTTAGCACTTGTGATGTGTGTGGCGGTAAAGGTAAAGTAGTAAAAGATAAATGTTCATCTTGTCAAGGTAGTGGAAAAGAAAATAAAAAAGAAGAATTAGAAGTAACTATTCCTGAAGGAGTTGATAACGGAGTAACTTTAAAATGCTCTAATAAAGGAAATGAGATTAACTCTAATGAGCGTTCTGATTTGTATATAAAACTTCGTGTAGCAAGAGATGATAGGTTTGTTAGAAAAGGTGATGATATTTATATAGATGTTCCAATCTTATTTACCCAAGCAGCATTAGGTTCTACTATCATTGTTCCTACTATTAGAGGAGAAGCTAGTATTCAAATTCCATTTGGCTTAAGCGATAAACAACTTGTAAAAATTAGTGGCGAAGGTGTTAAAAACCATCATACAAGAAGAACAGGGGATCAATTTGTCCAACTTAGTATTATGTATCCAAAACATATAAATGCAGAACAAAAAGAATTATTAGAAAAATTAAATGAGAGTTTTGGTATCAAAAATGATGCTAAAGAGCAACAACACGGGATATTTGATACTATTAAATCTTGGTTTAAATAATTTTTATTTTAATTCAAATTCTTTTTTAGAATTTGGATTAAAAATATTTTTATTAAAGTGAGCTTAAAATACTTTCATATGCGTTTTGCAAATCTTCTTCGCTTTTTATATTAAAAACTTTTGCATTAAATTTTTTATTAAAAGTTCTTTGTCTTTTTGCTAGTTGTCTTGTATGAATTGTGATTAAATCTTCTAATTCATCTTTAGATATTTTTTGATTAAAACAATCAATTATTTCTTTAGCTCCAATAGAGTTTAATGCTTTTGTATCGCCATAAATCTTATATAAATTTATAACTTCATCATAAGCATTTAAGCTAAGCATTTGTTTAGTCCTTAGCCTAATTCTTTCGTTTAAAATATCTTTATCCCATAAAATATCGTATATTTTAAGCTCTTTAATAAGTGCTTCTTGAGTATTTGCTTTTAGCCAAAGGCTAGGAATTTCATTTGTACTTTTATAAATGCTATACCATTTATTTAGCCTATAAGTATCATTTGCTGATATGTTTGAGTTTTTATCAATTTTTAGCATTAGATTATAGATTTCATCAAGGCTTAAATTATGATTAATATCATTAATTTTAGGGCTTAATCCATCAAGCATTGCTTTTAGATAAAATCCACTTCCACCTGTTATGATTAGATTTTTTTCATTATTTTTTGCAAATTCTAAAGCCTTTTTGTATTCATCAAAATAAAGCCCTACATTATAATTTTCATTTACGCTAATTAGATTTATTCCAAAGTATTTAATCTCTTCTAGCATTTTATTATCTGGCTTGGCATTTATAATATTTAATTCTTTATAAAGACATAAACTATCAAGGCTTAAAATTATAGAATTTGAAGCTTTAGCAAGTTTATGAGCTAGGTTTGTTTTGCCACTTGCAGTTGTTCCTATGAGAGCAATTTTTTTCATCTTTATCCTTAAATCTTAATTAAAATATTATAAACTAGATTAAAAACGGAAGAGTTATGAATAAATTAAAAAACATTTTAGAATTAATCGTATTTAAGCATAGTATTTTTGCTTTACCTTTCTTAATTATTTCAATGCTTAGCGCTATAAAATTATATGAATTAAGTTTATCATCAATTTGGCTTAATTTTATCTTAGCTATTTTTTGTGCTGTTTGTGCTAGAAATTACGCAATGGCACTTAATAGATTGCTTGATGCTGATATTGATATTTTAAACGAAAGGACAAAAAATCGTCCTAGTGTAGATGGTAGAGTAGGGCGTGGGAATTTGCTTTTATTTATAATCGCAAATGCTGTAATTTTCGTGCTTTTAGCGTATTTTATAAATACTATTTGCTTTTATCTTAGCTTTTTTGCCTTAGCTTTACTTGGTTCTTATTCTTTATTTAAGAGATTTTCTTATTTAGCTCATATTATTTTAGGCTTATCTTTAGGATTTGCTTGTGTAGCGGGTGAAATTGTGCTTACAAATTCTATTAGTGCTTATTCTATTGCTTTATGTTTTGCGGTTTGTTTTTGGACTGCTGGGTTTGATTGTTTGTATGCTTTGCAAGATTTAGAATTTGATAAAGCAAATAATTTATTTTCTATACCATCTTGTTTTGGTAAAACGGCTACTTTATTTATAGCTGCGATTTTTCATTTGATTGCATTTTTGTTTTGGTTTGTTTTTTTAGTTAGTGTAAATGCTGGATTTTATGGATTTTTAGGATTATTAATAGTAGGAATTTTATTAATAATAGAGCATTTTATAGTGAGAAAAAATACAGAAAAAATAGAAAGAGCTTTTTTTGATATAAACGCTATTGTTAGCATAGTGTTTTTGATATTTTTTATAATAGATTTAAAGGTTGGCTAATGATTATGTATGAAGCAAGATTTAGGATTGATTATCAAGAATGTGAAGAATTAGAAGATAGATTTTTACAAGAATATAATGCTATTAATTATCATAAATCTTTACAAGATTATAGGCACAGAGCTAGTAAAATGGATATGTATCCTGAAGATAAATTGTTTTTTGAAATGCTTTGTGATATTAAAAAAGATTTATTAGAAATTAAAAATCTTAAAAAAGATGAATTTATAAAATTAGATAATAGCACCTTTTCAAATTCAATAAATTATGAATATATTCGTGTTGAAGATAGTTTAAAACCTAATCAAACATATTACGCAAGGCTTGTTTTAGTTGATAGAACTATATCTTGTTTTGTTAGTGCAATTGATGAGTATACTTTTAAAATCACTCAAATTAAAAGATATGATACAGAAGGGCTTAATTTATTTGTAGCTGATATTCAAAGGAATTTAATTAATATTAAAAAGGAAAAAAATGGGGATTGATTTATTAATTTATATTGTATTTATAATTTTTATAGTTTTATTATTTGTTTATGTAAGACTTAGTTTTAGAGATTTAAATGATAAATTAGATGGGGTTTTAAAGGCTATTGATGAGAATTATAAATCTATTCATAGACTTGAAAAAGATGTAGAAAAATTAAAACTAGCAGAGATAAATAACGCTAAACAAAATGATTTTAATGATAATATTATGCAAAATTGTGAGTTTTTAATACATTCAATTATTGATGAAAGAATTAATGAGCTAAATAGTGATTTAGGTATTATTCAAGAAAGTATTCAAGAAGTTACAAAAAACCAAGATAGTAGAATTGCAAATTTAGAACTTGCAAACGAGCCAATCACTAGGCTAAGTCCTAATGAAGACGCTGAAAGAATGCAGATTTTAAAACTTTTTGGAGATGGTAAAAGTGTAGAAGAAATAGCATTACTTCTAAACAAAAGCCCACAAGCAATTAATATTATTTTAAAAAGCTTATAAGGACTAAAAATGTTAATTGATTCGTATGGAAGAAGGATAAATTATTTAAGAATTTCACTTACTCAAAGATGTAATTTCCGTTGTCTTTATTGTATGCCAAAAGTTCCTTTTAATTGGGTTCCTAAAGAAAATTTATTAAGCTATGAAGAATTATTTTTATTTGCAAAATTATGTATGGATAAGGGTGTAGATAAAATCCGTTTAACTGGTGGAGAACCACTTGTAAGAGCTGATTTAGATAAATTCATAAAAATGCTAATTGATTATAAGAGCGATTTGGATTTAGCACTTACAACTAATGGATTTTTATTAAAAGAACAAGCGGCAAAATTAAAAGCAGCAGGACTTGTAAGAATAAATGTATCTCTTGATACTTTAGTGCCACAAAGAGCAAAATTAATCTCTCAAAAAGATATTTTAAAAGAAGTTTTAGAAGGTATAGAAGAAGCCTTAAAAGTAGGGTTAAAAGTAAAGATTAATTGCGTTCCTTTAAAGGGTATTAATGAAGATGAATTAATTGATTTGATTATGTTTTGCAAAGAAAAAAATATTCAAATAAGATTTATTGAATTTATGGAAAACGAACACGCTTATGGGCAATTATGTGGATTAAGAGAAGCTGAAATACTAGATAAAATCAAGCAAAGATTTAGCATAAATGCACTTGAGAAAGAGCCAAATTCTCCTGCTAGTTTATATAAAATTGATGAGTTAGATTATGTATTTGGTGTGATTAATCCACACAAGCACGATTTTTGTGATAGCTGCAATCGTTTAAGACTTAGTGCGGAAGGATTTTTGATACCTTGCCTTTATTTTGATGAAGCTATGAGTATTAAAAAGGCTTTAAGAAATAAAGATATTAATAAGGCTTTAGAGATTTTAAATACGGTTTTAGAAAACAAACCTGAGAAAAATAAGTGGAGCGAAGAAGATAATAAAAGCTCTGCTAGGTCGTTTTCACAAACGGGTGGATGATGAAATTAGTTGAAGAATTTTTAAGTATTCAAGGCGAAGGGATATTTGCAGGAAGGCTTGCTTATTTTATCCGTTTTGCAGGGTGCAATTTCTCTTGCTATGGATTTGGAGTTGTTAAGAGCAAAAATAATAAAACATTAATTGGTTGCGATACTTTAAGAGCTGTTTATACTAATGAATTTAGTGATGAGTATAAGGAATTTAAATTAGAAAATATAATCAATAAATTAAACTCATTTAGCTATAAACCTATGATAGTAATTACTGGTGGAGAGCCTTTAATTCATCAAGAAAATCCTAAATTTATAGAGCTTTTAGAATATTTGGTAAAAAATGAATATTTAGTGCAGTTTGAGACTAATGCTAGTATTTGTTTAAAAGAATACGATTTTTATAAAAATTGTTATTTTGCAATGGGAGTAAAACTTGCAAATAGCAAAATGCCAAAGGAAAAAAGAATAAATTATGAAGCAATTAATTCAATTTTAAAGCAATCAAAACAAGCATTTTTTAAAATCGTTTTAGATAAAGCGGATTTAGAAGATAATCAAGAATTATTTGAATTAAGAAATGCTTATAAAGACGCTAATTTTTATCTAATGCCAAAAGGTGCTACGAATGATGAATTAAGAGCGAATGCTAAGAGCGTTTTAGAATTTGCTATTAAAAATGGCTTTAATTATACAGATAGGATACATATTAGAATTTATGATGATTTGGAGGGTGTATGAGAATAGGTAAATTATTTGAGTTTGAAAATGCTCATATAGTTAGGTTTTGTAGTTCAAAAAGATGTAAAACTAGCATTCACGGACATTCTTATAAATTAGAATTAATTTTATATGCAAATACTCTTGATAAAGCGGGAATGGTTTATGATTTCGGGCTTTTAAAAGGAAATATTAAGCAAATAATAGATGCGTTTGACCATAGCACTTGTATTTATAAATACGATGATTTAGAGTATGTAAATGATATTAAAAAGCATTCAGCTAGGTGGGTTGAATTACCTTGTAATATCAGTGCCGAAAATCTTAGCATAGTGTTTTTTATATTAATTTCTAAGATTTTACAAAATTCAAAAATGCACAATGATGAGAATGTAAGAGTAGATAAAATCAGACTAAATGAGACTAGAACAGGCTGGGCTGAATGTGAATATGATGATGCTTTTTATAATGATGAGCCTAGAATTAATTTAAATGAAATAACTTTTTCTAAGGCAATTTTAGAAGATTTTAGTGATATAAATTTATTTGAAAAAATTAAAAATAATGAGATTTTTATAAATCCAAAGGAAGTTTAATGAGTATTATTGGCATTCATATGTTTTTTGTGTATTGCTTGGTAGCTTTAGAATTTTCTTATTTGTTTATTTCTCAATGTTGTAAGGATATTAATAAATTTATTTCAAGAATTTCAATTATTAGTCCAATACAAATTATAGCCTTAGTTTTGGTGTTATTAAGTGGTATGTTTATTGAAGCTACTAAGGCATTTTTTAATTTTAAGATTTTTTTATTTTTAAGTTGGATTTTGATTTTTTATCTTAGCATTAGACAGCTTGTAATTTTTAATAAGATAAAAAAAGCAAAAAAAAGCTTTAATTTTAAATTATTCAGTATTGTTTTTGAGATATTAAAAATATTTTTAATCATATTTGCTGGTGTTACAAATTCTTTATTATTTTAATCGGAGTTTTTAATGAGTGATTTTATAAGTGTGCATTTGTTTTTTGTATATATTTTAATAATTTTAGAACTTTTATATTTTGTTTTTTCACAATATTTAAAGGACATTCATAAATATATTTTTAGAATTAGAGTGCTTTTGCCTGCTTATTATACGATAATTGTTTGTGTGTTTTTTACAGGCATTATTATTGAAGCTATGAAAGGCTTTAATGATTTTAGATTTTTAATGCTATTTGCTGTTATTTTAATTTTAGGAATTTCTATATTTCAATTTATTAAATTTAAAAAATATAGAAAAAGCAAAGAATATTTAAAATTTAAAAAATTAAGTTTATTTTTAGAGCTTATAAAATTATTTGCTATTTTAATTGCAGGATTTAACAATGTTTTATTATTTTAATGATTTAGCAGGTAGTGAAGAAATTGTTTTAGATAGTGAATTAGTATCTCATTTTAAAGCTAGGCGAGAACAAATAGGAAATATAGTAAATATAAGTAGATTAGATGGGTTTTTATACAAATATGAAATAATATTTATGCAAAGAAATAAAATCATTTTAAAAATGCTAGAACAATGTGAATTTAAAGCAAATAAAAGTGGTGTAAAAATTGCACTTGCTATGATAGAAATTGATAGTATTTTTGAAATTGCACCTTATTTAAATGAATTAGGATTAGAAGAATTATTTTTAGTTTATACAGATTTTTCTCAAAAATCTTATAAATTTGATGATAAAAAACTAGCTAAACTTGAAAAGATTTTGCATAATTCAAGCTCACAATGTGCTAGGGCTGATATTTTAAAAATCACAATTTTAAATAATTTAGCCGAACTTAAAAAACTTTATAATGATTTTGTTTTAATTGATTTTAATAAAAATGATTTATGCGAGTTTAATAAAGATTGTTTATATGTAATTGGTCCTGAAGGTGGTTTTAGTGAAAAAGAAAGGAATTTATTTAAAACTCAAGGTTTAAAAATTACAAATATTTTAAAAGCAAAAACGGCTATTATAAGCATAAGTTCAAAAATTTTAATGTAGATTTAATGTAATTTAAGATACAATCACAGCTTTATTTATGCCAAAAAGGAAAATATTATGAAAAAAGACATTCATCCAGATTATAAAAAATGCACTGTAACTTGTGCTTGTGGAAATACTTTTGTAACTAAATCAAATAAAGAAGAATTAAGAGTAGATATATGCTCAAGTTGTCATCCATTTTTCACAGGAAGTGAAAAAATCGTAGATGCTGCAGGTAGAGTTGAGAAGTTTAAGAAAAAATATTCAATGCAATAATGCTTTATTTCGTTCCTACACCAATAGGAAATCTAGGCGATATTTCATATCGTGCTTTAGAAGTCTTACAAGTTTGCGAGTTAATTTTTTGTGAAGATGTGCGAGTTTGTAAGGCTTTACTTAATTTATTAAGTAGTAAATATAATATAGAATTTAATATAAATAATTTCATATCACTACATTCACACAATGAAAAAGATTTTGATTTTTCTAAAATTGATTTTTCTAAAAATATAGCTTATTTGAGTGATGCAGGTATGCCTTGCATAAGCGATCCTGGAATTTCACTAGTAAAATATGCTCAAGAAAATGATATAAAATATAGTGTTTTGCCTGGTGCAAATGCTGCTATTACTGCACTTGTTGCAAGTGGGTTTTCTGATAAGGAATTTATATTTTTAGGATTTTTAAATATCAAAAAAAATCGTCAAGCTCAAATAGAAAATGCTCTAAACCAAAGCTATCCAACTATTATATATGAAGCTCCTACAAGGATTTTGGATTTAGTATTAGATATTGCAAAAATTGATGAAGATAAAGAATTATTTTTAATTAAAGAAATATCAAAAATGTATGAAAAAACCTATAAAGATACTGCTAAAAATCTAGCAAATATTTTAAAAAATGAGAATTTAAAAGGCGAATGGGTAGTAGTTATAAATAATGAAAATTCTATTTCAAATTCTAATATAAATTCTCAAGATATTTTAAATCTTAATATAAGTTTAAAAGATAAAGCGAAATTATTGAGTAAATTAAATGGGCTTAGCCCAAAACAAAATTATGAAAATTTATTAAAGAGTGAAAAATGATAATTTACGGCAAACAAGTGCTAATGCACTATATTACAAAACATCCTGAAAAAATAGAAGAAATATATTTAGCAAAAGATTTAGATAAAGATAGCTTTAGACAAATTACAAAATTAGGCAAAAAAATCCATAAGTTAGATTTTATTAAAGCTCAAGCAATGGCAAAGGGTGGAAATCATCAAGGCTATTTAGCAAAAGTTAGCGAATACGAATTAGCAAATATAAATGAGTTTAAAAAATTTGAAAAAATTGTTTTATTGCACGAATTAAGCGATGTTGGAAATATAGGTTCAATTGCTAGAAGTGCTTATGCTTTAGGGTTTGATGGGATTATTCATTCAGGAAATAATATTAATATAGAAGCAGTTATGCGTTCTAGTGCTGGTGCTTTACTTGAATTAAAATTAGCATTTACTAAGGATATTTTAAGCTTGGTTAATGAATTTAAGCAAGTTGGTTTTAGCTTTTATGCTGCAAATAATTCAGAAAACGCTAAAGAGCATAATAAAATAAAATATGCTACAAAATCGGTTTTAGTTATGGGTAGCGAAGGTAATGGACTTAGTTCTAAGATTATTAAATCTTGTAATGAAGAAGTAAAAATTACTATGAAAAATAATTTTGATAGCCTAAATGTTAGTAATGCTTTTGCTATTTTAGGCGATAGGATGATAAATGAATGAAGTAGATTATTTAAAAAGTTTTTCTGTTAAAGAAATAGCTTTAAAAACTCACTTAGATGAAGCTAGAATTAAAGCAATAATTAATAAAGATTATGAGAATTTAAGTAGTGTTAATATTGCAATGAATATAAAGATTTTAGAGCGTGAATATAATATTGATTTTAGCGAATGGTTAAATGAATATAATGAATATAAAAACAATCATTTTAAGGACAAAAAAAATTCTTTAAAAGTAAAACCTAAAGTAATGGGTTATAACTCTGATAAGGAATCAAATAGTAATTTAGCTTATTTTATATATCTTAGTTTAGCTACTATTATTGTAATAGCTGGGGTTTTTTATTATTTTAATTATTATGATGAAAATTCTCAAGAAGTAGTAGAAAATACCACAACTCAAGAAAAACCAATAGAAGAATTGCAAGTAAATCAGCAAGAAAATTCTACACAAACCAAAACTCAAATAGAACCTATTAAAGAAGTAAAAGAAGAAATAAAACCAGCTACTCCTTTAGTAGAGAAAAAGCCTGAAGAAGTAAAAGAAGATAAAAAGCCTGAAAATTTAGAAGAGAGTAAAATCAATACAAAAGAAGAAACAATTCAAATTCCAGCACAAGTAGAGCTTATTCCTGAAATAAAACCACAAGAGATTAAAACTCAAGAAGTTAAAGTTCAAGAAGTAAAATCTAATGAAATTAAAGAAGAAAAAGCAGAGATTATAGAGCCTAAAGTAGAGATTAAAAAAGATAATAAATTATTATTAAGTCCAAATTCTAAGGTTTGGGTTAGTGTTAAGAATTTAAAAACAAAAGAAACTAAAAATTATATGATAGTAAAAAGTGCTAGTTTTACTCAAGACTCTTTAATTTTTGTTGGTAATAACTTATTCACTCTTGAGTTAGATGGTTCTAAGATAGAATTACCTAGCACAAATGATGCTAGATATATTTTATTTAAAGATGGAAAAGTTACTTTTTTAAGTCAAAAAGAATATACAAAATTAGATAAGGCAAAATAATGAAAAAATTAATATGTTTATTTGTATTAGCTAGTTTTTCTTATGCTACTTCTTCTTATGAAATAGCTTCAAAATTAGTAAATGATGATAGCAAAGATGCAAAGCTTAGATTATTGTTTCCTAGTGGGTCTTATATGCAAGGAAATATGCCAAATATTAAAGCAATTACTCAAGTTTTAAAAATGAATTCTTTATTAACTTATGCTTATTCAAACGCTACAAATATGCAAATTAAATTTAGCGCAAAGGCAAAAGCAGGGATATTTTTAAAGGCTATTACAAAAGCTTATGAGCAAATAGGAATTAATTATTATTTAGTTAGTGAATATGTAAAAAATAATGATGAAATTAGTGTTGCTTTTACGATTAATTCAAAATTTAGTATAGACCCAGGTGCTTTATACGAAGCTTTAAAAAAGACAGGGGTATATATAATAGATGCTAGAAGAAATCAGAATGAATTTAGTTATGAACTTGATTTTAGCAGAGCAAATATACAAGCTGATTTTGAATTAAATAAAGGCGATTTATTAGAGCTTACTAAACCACTTGATGCGTATTTTATAAAAGTTAATAATATTTCTAAGCTCGTAATTGATAGAAATTTAAATAATATTTGGTATCCAAAGATTGAATTTTTGGATAAGAATTTAAATCTTATTTCAACTTATAAAAGTGAAAATAATTTTAAAGAATTAAATGTAGCAGTTCCTAAAATGTGTGCTTATATGATAGTAGGAGATGCTTTTACGCTAGAAAATATTAGATTAGGATTAAATATAAAGGGAATGTAATGAAAATAGCTTTATTAGGGTATGGAACGGTTGCTAGTGGTGTAGCAAAATTAATCAAAACAAATTCTGAATTAATTCAAAAAAGACTAGGCAAAAAATTAGAAATTTCTTTAGTTTATACAAGAGAGCATAAGGCAAATTGTCCTTATACTCAAACAAGTAATTTTGAAGATATTTTAAATAGCGATTGTGATGTAGTTTGTGAATTAATGGGTGGGACTACATTTGCTTATGAGTGCATTAAAAAAGCTCTTGAAAAAGGAAAACATGTAATAACAGCTAATAAAGCTTTACTTGCTTATTATCGTTATGATATTGAAAATATGCTAAAGCCTAATCAATATTTTGGCTATGAAGCAAGTGTTGCTGGCGGTGTGCCTATTATTAAAATTATCAAAGAAGGTTTAAGTGCTAATAAATTTAATTGTATTAAAGGTATATTAAATGGCACTTCAAATTACATTCTTACAAAAATGCAAAATGAAGGCTTAAGTTATGAAATAGCCTTAAAACAAGCTCAAGAATTAGGCTATGCAGAGGCTGATCCTACATTAGATATTAACGGAATGGACGCAGCACATAAACTAACCATTTTAGCAAGTCTTGCTTATGGAGTTAATATAAAACCTGAAGATATTTTGGTTCAAGGAATTGATAAGATTAGCAATGATGATTTTTATTTTGCTAAAGAATTTGAATTTGGAATTAAGCTTTTAGCAATTGCAAAACAAAATAATGATAAGGTAGAAATTAGAGTTCATCCAACATTAATAGATAAAAATCATATCTTAGCTAGTGTAAATAATTCTATGAATGCTATTTTACTTAATGATAATGCTTTAGGAGAGAGTTTGTATTATGGAGCAGGTGCAGGAAGTCTTGAGACTGCTAGTGCTGTTTTAAGCGATTTAATGCAAATAGCTGATAATAAAACTCGTAAAATGCTAGGATATAATGAATTACCAGTGGTATCTTTAGTATCAACTTGCGATATAACTTCTAAATATTATTTAAGATTAAGTGTAGATGATAAGATAGGTGTTTTAAACAAAATTACAAGTTTAATGAGCAATAATGAAATTAGCATAGATAGTCTAATGCAACGCCCATCAAAAAATCAATCAAGAACGATTTTTATTACAACTCATCTTGCAAATGAAGCAAAAATCAATAAATTATTGCAAGAATTACAAGTTCAAGAATTTGTAAAAGATGAAATTAATTTAATAAGAATAGAAGAATAGTAATTCATTTAATAATTTGGAATATTATTTATAAAAGATAATTTTTATCCCATTTTAAAAAACGGATAAAAAAGCTTTAGGAAAAGGAAAGGTTATGAAAGAAATTTATTTAGACAATAACGCTACTACTATGATAGACCCAAGCGTTTTTGAATTAATGAAGCCGTATTTAGAGAATATATATGGTAATCCAAATTCACTTCATCGCTATGGTCAAGCTACTCATAAAGCATTAAATGATGCTTTAAATAAATTATATAGCGGATTAGGAGCGAGTGATTTAGATGATGTGATTATTACATCTTGTGCTACTGAAAGCATAAACTGGGTTTTAAAAGGAATTTATTTTGATGAGATTTTAAATAAAGATAAAAATGAAATCATTATAAGTGGAGTTGAACACCCAGCAGTTGGTGCAGCCTGTGCTTTTTTAGAAGCTAGATTAGGTGTTAAGGTTAAAACTTTACCTGTAAATAGCGAAGGCACTTGCAATGTTGATGATTTAAAAGCAATGATAAGCGATAAAACAGCACTTGTGAATGTTATGTGGGCGAACAATGAAACAGGAATGATTTTCCCTATTAAAGAATTAGCTCAAGTTGCACATGAGCACGGAGCTTTATTTCACACTGACGCAACCCAAGCAGTTGGTAAAATAAAAGTTGATTTTAGAAGTGCAGGAGTTGATTTTGCGTCATTTTCAGCACACAAATTCCACGGGCCAAAAGGCGTTGGTGGTCTTTATATCAAACAAGGTTTAAAACTTACTTCATTACTTCACGGCGGAGAGCATATGGGTGGTCGTAGAAGTGGGACATTAAATGTAGCTGGAATAGTTGGAATGGCAGAAGCATTAAGACTTGCTAATTTAATGCTTGATTACGAAAATTCTCATATAAGAAGATTAAGAGATAAATTAGAAGATGAGATTTTAACAATTCCTGATGTTAGTGTAGTAGGAAGTAGGGCAAATAGAGTTCCTAATACTATTTTAGCAAGTATTAAGGGTGTTGAAGGTGAAGCGATGCTATGGGATTTAAATAAGGCTGGAATTGCAGCAAGTACAGGAAGTGCTTGTGCTTCTGAAACTCTTGAGAGTAATCCTATTATGGAAGCAATAGGAGCTGAAGCTGATTTAGCTCATACGGCTTTAAGATTAAGTCTTAGTCGTTTTAATACAGAAAGTGAAATTGATTACGCAGCAGAACAAATTAAAGCAGCAGCTAAGCGTTTAAGAGCAATTTCTAGCACTTACGCTTATTCTCCAAGCTGGCTTAAAAAGGATAAATAATGGCAAAAAATAATTTAATAAGTGGTTCAATTTGGGATGAATATTCACAAAAAGTTCAAGATTTAATGAATAATCCAATTCATATGGGTGAGCTTACAGAAGAAGACGCAAAAGCTACTAATACAAGATTAATAGTTGCTGATTTTGGAGCTGAAAGTTGTGGCGATGCTGTTAGGCTTTATTGGTTAGTAGATGAAGCTACTAATATTATTAAGGACGCAAAATTTAAAAGCTTTGGCTGTGGTACTGCAATTGCTAGTAGTGATACAATGGCAGGACTTTGTATAGGTAAAAGTGTTGATGAAGCTGTAAAAATTACAAATATAGATGTGGAATTTGCAATGCGTGATAATCCTGATACTCCTGCAGTTCCACCTCAAAAAATGCACTGCAGTGTAATGGCGTATGATGTTATAAAAGCTGCAGCAGCTCAATATAAAGGTATTAACCCTGAAGATTTTGAAGATGAGATTATAGTTTGTGAATGTGCTAGAGTAAGCCTAAAAACTATTAAAGAAGTAATAAAATTAAATGATTTAAAATCAGTTGAGCAAATTACTCAATATACTAAAGCAGGTGGCTTTTGCAAATCTTGTGTAAGACCTGGTGGTCATGAAAAAAGAGAATATTATTTGGTTGATATATTGGCTGAAACTAGAGCTGAAATGGATAAAGAACGCTTGAAAAAAGCTAATTTAAGTGATAATTTTGATGATTTAACCGTTGTAAAACAAATTAAAGCAGTTGAAGAATTATTAGATACTGAAATTCGCCCAATGCTACATATGGATGGTGGAGATTTAGAAGTAATTGATATTCAAAAAAGTAGCGATGGAATGTGCGATTTATACATTAGATATCTAGGCGCATGTAGTGGCTGTTCTAGTGGAAGCACTGGGACATTATATGCTATTGAAAATATTCTTCAAGAAAATCTTAGTCCAAACATTAGAGTAATTCCAGTGTGATTATAAAATAGGAAATATTTTTATTTCCTATTTTAATTTTTCTTATTACATATCACTCACAATATTGCTAAAGAATTTAAAATCAAATATAGTGTGTGTTGCACGCAAAATATAGTGAATTTTTTAAAATTGCTTGATGATAAAAGTTACTTAAAGCTTTAATTATAAGGTTTTAAATAACTTTTAAAAGTATAAAAACTAATATATAAATAACACATATAATTTTTATAAAACTTCATAAAACGTACGAAATTAAATTAGCGTTGAAAGTAATTTAAGGTTTTAACTAAATAAACTTAAAAAAATATTTTATAAAAACTTTTTATAACTTTAATACAACGAAGTTTTAAATTAACTTTTAAAAATAATCTTAATTAAAACCTACAGGCTAAATCTAATATCATATTTAATTATTAAACAAAAAAATATTAGATAAACCGAATTTATAAGAAAATAAATTAATTTTGTAATTTATTTTCACTTAATAATCTTGTTAATTCTCCTGCTTTTGCTGGAGTCATTTTTGCTAGTATTGATGATATTTTTTTAGCTTCAAGACTTAAAAATATTTTTATAACTTCTTTTTCATCCATTGTTTCTAAAATAGCTGCCGCCGCTGCATCTTTCATCTTAGCATAGGCATTTGATACTTTATTTATTTTATTTTCTGTAATTTCATTTTTTAATTGCCTAATTTCGGCTAAAATTTTTGCATTATTGTTTCTAATTTCATCTAATTTATCTTGTTCTTTTTTTATCTCTTCTAACATTGCTAAGTTTTTTTCTTCTTTTTCTTTTTGAATAGCTAAAAAAGCAGCCTTATAGCTTTCTAATGCTTGTTTTGCTTCGTCTAATTCTTCTATCTTTCTATCCATTTGTATTTGTTGGCTAGCAAAATAAGCGCTACAATCTTGTGCGTAAGTAAAAGAGATTAAACTCATAAGAATTAATAATTTTTTCAAGATTTTTCCTTTTTTAACATTGTTATTAAAATACCAATCATAATTAAAGCAAATCCAATTATTTGAACGATTAATAAGCTTGTCCCTAACCATAAATATCCAATAATTGCAGCAGCCAATGGTTCGTTTGATGATATTAGACTAGCTTTACTTGCTCCTATTTCTTGCAAACCAACCATAAAAAAACCAAAAGCCATAGTAGTTCCAACTACAATTACTCCTAACATAGCAAGTATTAATTCTAAATCAATTTGCACTTCAAATTCCCAAATCTTTTGATATAGACAAAAAGCAATTCCTGCAATAAGCATAGCAAAACCTAAATTAGGCAAAGGAGAATAAATCATATTAATTTTTCTAGGAATAATTGCATAACAAACTGCTCCAATTGATGATAAAAAGCATATAATTAAAGCCTTAGTAGATATTACAAATTTATTAAAATCACCATTAGTTGATAGCAAAAAAGCTCCACATAATACACAAATTAAAGCTAGAATTTCATATATGTTAGGAAATCTTTTTTGTTCAAAACATACGATTAGCACTATAAAAACAGGGGCTGTATATTGAATTACGGTAGCAATTGCAGCATTGCTTAATTCAATTCCGTAAAAGTATGTATATTGACACATAAAAATGCCGAAAAATGAAAATATTAATAATGTAAATAGGTGTTTTGTGTTTTTAAAAATTAAAAAATTAATTTTGATTTTTCTTACTAAACAAAATAAAAGCATTAATATTCCAGCAAATAATAATCTTAATGGCACTAGAAAATCAGCATTTAAGCCTTTTTTTAAGAATATAAATTCTCCACAAACACCACTAAATCCCCAGCAAATTCCACCTAAAAAAACTAAAATTACCCCATAATTTCTACTCATATTAATCCTTTAAGCAATTATAGTTTAAATGCTATTTTATTTGCTTAATTTTTTAGATTAATTAATTTATTTTATTAAATACTTAAAGTGATTATAAATTAAATAAATAGTATGGATTTTATAATAATAATTATTAGAATTTAAAATAATTTTTCAGTTTATTTTAAAATTAAATAATTAAAATAAAAATATAATTTTAATTTAAGGAGATTAAGATGAAAGTCTTAAAAAAAGTTTCAAGTTCATTGGTTTTAGCTACTATGCTAATGGGGGGGGGTAATTTATTTGCTTTAAGCGAAGGTAATGAATACATTACATTAAGCACTCCTATCCCAAATGCTCAAAATTCAGTTTATGAAGTATGGTCTTATAGATGCACACATTGCTATTCACATCATAAAGCAAAAACTATGGAAAAAATCCAAGCTGCATTCCCTGATGTAAAAGTTGGATATTTATTAGTAAAAACTATGGGAGATTATGGCAAGCAAGCTGCTGAAGTTTTAGCTTATGCACAAAATGAAGATGAAAAAGCAGGAAGAAAAGTTGCTGACGCACATAGCTTACACCATAAAGTAAGTGATGCTTATTTTTCAGCTTATTTTAAGAAAAATCAAAGATGGGGAAATGGTGCTGAGCCAGATAAATTTTATGAAACAGGTCTAAAAGCTTTAGGAATTGATAAAGCAAAATTAGATGAGTTTTTAGCTACCCCTAAGGCTCAAGAAATCATTGCTTCTTATGAAATCGCTGACCCTATTTCAAAGAATTTCGGAACTCCAGGTTTTGTAGTTAATGGAAAATATGAAGTAAATATTTCAAAAATTGGCTCACCTGAAGCTTTAGTTGAGGTTATTAAAGAATTACTTAGTATGTAAGGAGTTTTGCTATGAAGCTTCTTAATAAATTAACAAGCCTACAAGAAGGTAGGCTTTTATGGATATTAATGGTTGTTGTTACACTAGGTCTTACTTGTGTAGCACATTATTTCTTTCAAGATTATTTATATATGCAGCCTTGCGAACAATGCGTATATATTAGATATGCAATGATAGTAATGGCAATAGGTGGCATAATAGCAGCTATTTATCCACATCAACTAACTAGAATTATTGGATATACTTTAGGTTTTTATGGTTGTTTAATAGGTTTTGGATTTTGTATAACTTTAAATGAAATTCACGAAGCAGTGCATAATGCAAATGCTTTTGGTGGAGTGCAAGGTTGTAGAGAAATTCCAATATATCCTTTTGCATTGCCTTTACACGAATTAGCACCAGGTTGGTTTTTACCTACTGGAGAATGTGGTCTTGATAATCCTATCGTGCCTGAAGATGCTTATGCTACTTTAAGTTCTTTTCAACAATTTTTTGTAGGAACTGAAGCGGGCGATTTTGAAGATGGATTTTATTCGCAAGGTTGGTATTTAATACCTAGTTTGCATTTTATGAATATGGCAATTGCATGTTTATTATGCTTTGTATGTTGTTTTGTTGCACTTTTAGCAATGTTTATAGGCTTTATATCAAAACCTTGCAAATGTGCAAAAATTGGTGCTATTATTGTAATAGCTGTTACTTTGATTTTATTTTTTAGTGGAAATGCTATTAAAGCAGCAAAAATTGCTTCAATGGCAGCTGGAATTTGAATATATTAATTTTTTAAAGGAGATTAAAATGAAAAAGGTATTGAGTTTATTTGCAGCAGCTGCAATTCTTTCAACAAGTGCTTATGCTATAGGTGGTGCTAGTGGTGCTAAGACTGATTATCACAAACAAGGCAAAATCGGTGAATTAGTAATGAACCCTTATAAAATCGCTCCCCTTACTGCAGTTATTAAAAATGGTGGTTATAAATTAAGCGATGTTAGCGTTGAAATTGTTCCTAAGGAAAACGGAGTTCCTTTAAAATATAATGTTGCTAATAAATTTTTATTAACTCATGGTGGAATTCCAGTTTTTGGACTATATCCTAATTATTACAATACGGTTAAGGTTAGCTATACAAAAGAAGCAAATGGCAAAAAAGAAAGAGTAGAAAACGAAGTTTATGAAATGTATGCTAGTGCTATTTATGTAGAAGCTAGTGGAATTAAATTCCAAAAAGCTGCATTATTTAGTGAAGCTAAAGTAAATAAAATTGACCCAGAATTTAAAGATAGACTTTATTTTGTAAATAATATTGAAGAAAAAAGTGGAGCAGGAACTAAAGTAGTATGGAATAACCCAACAGGCGGGGCATTAGAATGGAATTACTATCCGCAAAACTTTATCATTGATACAACAGGAGAAGTTAGATGGTATATGTTAGCTACTCCAATTTATGACCTTGATAGCTCAACTATGGCTGGTGTTATGATGGGCTTTAAACAAGATACTGATGGTGCTTTAGTTTGGGGATATGGTCAAAGATATGCAAAATATGACATAATGGGAAGAGAGATTTTCAATCGTCGCTTACCTGCAAACTATATTGACTATTCACACCAACTTGATGTTGCAGCTAATGGAAATTATTTTTTAAGAGTTGCTAGTGCAAATACACTTCGCCCTGATGGTAAAAATGTAAGAACGGTAAGAGATGTTATCGTAGAAATTGATAGAGATGGTAATGTGGTTGATGATTGGAGATTATACGAAATACTTGACCCATATAGAGATATAGCATTAAAAGTTCTTGACCAAGGTGCGGTATGTTTAAATATTGATGCAAATAAAGCAGGTCAAACTTTAAGTGCTGAAGAATTAGCAAAACTTGATAGTAGCGATAAGTTTGGAGATATTGTTGGAACTGGAGCAGGTCGCAACTGGGCTCATGTAAATAGCGTTAGTTATGACCCAAGTGATGATAGTATTATCATTTCATCTCGCCATCAAAATGCGGTTGTAAAAATTGGTCGTGATAAAAAAATCAAGTGGATTTTAGGTGCTCACAAAGGTTGGAAAGATGAGTTTAAAAAATACTTATTACAACCTGTAGATAATAAAGGTAAAAAAATTGAGTGTGATGATGAATATAGTAAATGCCCAGGATATGAAAATCCTGAAGGCGGATTTGACTTCACTTGGACTCAACACACAGCTTATAGAATTCATGAAATGAGTAAAAAAGGTGTTACTTATATAACCGTATTTGATAACGGAGATAGTCGTGGTATGGAACAACCTGCGTTTCCAACTGATAAATACTCTCGTGCAGTTGTTTATAAAATAGATGAGAAAAAAATGAGCGTTGAACAAGTTTGGGAATACGGCAAACAAAGAGGTCATGAATGGTATAGCCCTGTAACTTCTCTAGCTCAATATAATGCAGATAAAAACTCAATTTTTGCATATTCAGCTACTGCGGGGGCTAATTTTGATTTAGCAAATGGAGCATTCACTTCAGCACCAAATCCATACATTATGGAATTTAAATATGGCTCAACTACTCCTAGCGTTGAAATCCAATTAAAAGATACAACAGGCTATCAAGCGTGGCCGTTTGATTTAGGCAAAGCACTTAGTAAATAAGTAAAAAAGAACTAGAATGATTTCTAGTTCTTTAAATTCTTAATAAAATATATAACAATACTTAAGGCTTTTTTGCAATCTTCTTGCTCTCCTAAGCCGCAAGATTTTTTAAAATATTTAAATGCTTTCAATAAATTATTATGTTTTACATACAAAATAGCTATATTTTTACAAGAAATCACATTATCCATATTACAAGCTTTTAAATGATTTTCAAAACCTAATTTTTCGTTTTTCATCTTATCATTATATAAATATAATTGCCCTAAATTAAAGCAAGAATTTTGGTCATTTAACTTGCAATAATGTTCAAATATTTTAGCGGTTCTATCTAAGTTAGTATCTGTATTTATATATACAAAGGCTAATTGCATACAAGCATCTTTTATGTTTGCTTTACAACCTTTAAATAAATATGGTTCTGCTTTAATATCATCTTTTAAAGTATTAGAATAAAATATACCTAAATTCCCACAAGAAATTCCATCATTGTTATTATACTCACAAGATAATTTATAATAATATTCAGCCTTTTGTAAGCTATCTGGATTGTTTTCTTCATTATAAATAGTTGCTAAATTATTACAAGCTTTATATGATTTTTCATTACAAGAGATTATGTATAGTTCTTTTGCTTTTTCTAAATCACATTCAACACCTAAGCATTTGTGATATTTTAAAGCTTCTTTATAATAATCTTGTGAAAAAGCAATCACACTAATTAATGCGATTAATAATATTTTTTTCATTTTTTCTCCTTTTTTTCAAGTGTCTTATTTTATTATAATTAAATATCATTTAGCAATTTAGTATTATTGATAGTAATTTTTAATTTATTTAAAAATAAAAATAATAATTGTTATAAATTTCTTGCTAATATTTCAATACTTTAAAATATTATTTAAGGAGAAAAATTGAAAAAGTTAGCTTTAACAATTCTAGCAAGCAGTGTGCTTTTAGCAAATGGTGTGGTGAATGTCTATACTTCAAGGCATTATGATTCGGACAAAATCGTATTTGACGCATTTACAGCAAAAACAGGTATCAAGGTTAATTTAGTTCAGGATAAAATTGACCCACTTATTACTAAACTAGAGCAAGAAGGCAAAGATACTCAAGCTGATTTGTTTATGACAGTTGGAGCTGGGGATTTATACAAAGCAAAATCAAAAGGCTTATTACAACCTTACTCATCAAAAATAGTTGATGAAAAAGTTCCTGCAAAATTTAGCGATAAAGACAAAACTTGGGCAGGAGTAACCTATAGAGCTAGAGTATTTGTGTATGACCCAAAACAAATTAACGAAAAAGACCTTAGCACTTATAAAGCATTAGCTGATGAGAAGTTTAAGGGCAAGGTTTTAACTCGCTCTTCAACAGCTTCATATAATCGCCATTTAATAGCATTTATGATAGCAAAAGATGGGCTTAACCAAACTCAAGATTGGGCTAAAAAATTAGTTGCTAATTTTGCAAGAGAGCCAAAAGGCAATGATAGAGACCAAGCAAAAGCAATTGTAAGTGGCACAGGGGCAATTGCTATTATGAATAGTTATTATCTAGGTAGAATGTCTGTATCAAAAGATCCAATTGAACAAGAAGTATTTAAAAATCTTAAAATATTCTTCCCAAATCAAAATGATGGTGGAACGCATATAAATATAAGTGGAGCAGGTATTACAAAATATGCTAAAAATGTAAAAGAAGCAACCGCTTTAATGGAGTTTTTAGTAAGTAAAGAAGCTCAAGAGATTTTAGCTCAAACAAATTATGAATTCCCAGTAAATAGCGAAGCAAGTCCTGCTGATGTGGTTAAATCATGGGGTGAGTTTAAAGCAAGTGAAATTGATTTTAACGAAATAGCAAAAAATCTTGAAACCGCTCAAGTAGTAGCTGATAAGGCTTTATGGAAGTGAGAAGATTAAGTGATTTTTTAGCTTATTTGATATTATTTATAATATTAATTCCTATTTTTTATATTATATTTTTTATAACACAGCCGATTAAAGAAAATACGGCTGTGTTATTTGATAGCTACTTAGTAGAATATCTAAAAAATACAGGAATTATTTTGTTATTTACCCTGATTTTTTCTACGATTATTGGGGTATTTTTAGCTTATTTTGAGAGTTTTTATGAGTTTAGATTTAGGAAATTTTTTAAGTTTTGCTTGGTTTTACCTTTTGCAATTCCTAGCTATTTGTTTGCCTATGTTTATGCTGATTTTTTCTCTTATTTTTCTTGGTTTAATATATTTTTAAGAGATACATTTAATATTAAAATCCATTTTGATATGATGAATATTTATGGAGTTATTTTTGTATTTTCAATATCGTTTTTTCCTTATACTTACATACTTACAAGGGGATTTTTAGCTAGATTTGCTTCTAGTTTAATTTATAGTGCAAGAAGTCTAGGTAAAAATGAATTTGAGATATTTTTTAAAGTCATTTTGCCTTTATCAAGACCTGTTATTGTAGCTGGTGCAAGTTTGTGTGCTATGGAGACACTTAATGCTTATGGAGCGCCGAATTATTATGGTCTGCATGTATTTAGCACAGGTATTTATAAAGCTTGGATTGGATATGGGGATTTAAATGCTGCTATTAAATTAGCTGTGATTTTATTATTAATAGTATTTTTTATCTTATTTATTGAAAAAATCACTCAAAGACCTTATGAATTAGGCTCAAAACAATATGCACTAACAAGGACACAACTTAGCAAAAAAGCCGAAATAATTGTGCTTAGCTTGTTTTTTATAATTTTATTTATTAGCTTTATTTTGCCTGTTATTCACATTTTAATATGGTTTAAGAGAAGTTATTTTGATGTTGATTATGCTAATTTATTTGCACTTAGTAAAAATAGCTTTTTTTTAAGTGTAGCTTCTAGTGTGATTATTTTGATAATTGCTTTATTTTTAGCGGCAAATCAACGCTTTAAAAACAATAAATCAAAATTAATAATAAGCTCTTTAGCAAATATGGGCTATAGTATTCCTGGTTCTGTTGTAGCTGTTTGTATGCTTGTTATGTTTATTTTTATAGATAGAAGCTTGGCTTCTTTTTATATTTATTTGGGGATTAATAAGAGTTTATTTTTAACCTTAAGTCCTGTGATTTTGATATTTGCTTATGTTGTTAGATTTTTATCATTAGGTTTTAATTCAATTAATTCAGGGCTTAATAGACTGCCTAGCTCACTAACTAATGCAAGGCATAGCTTGGGGATAAATCCTTTTAAAGGTTTTTTTAAGGTTGAGTTTGTTTTGATAATCCCTAGTTTGCTTAGTTCGTTTATATTGATTTTTATTGAAGTGATTAAAGAATTGCCTTTAGCAAGTTTGCTTGCTACGAGTGAATTTAAAACCCTTTCGTTTGAGATGGATAGATATGCAAGTGATGAGCAGCTTGCTATGGTTAGTGCTCCTGCACTTGTGGTTGTATTAACTTGCTTTATATTATTAGTTATATTTAATTTGATTAAGGAAAGAAAATGAATTATTTTGAGTTTAAAAATGTGAGTTTTGGATACGAAAAGCCACTTTTTACAAATCTTAGCTTTAGTTTAAAACAAGGAGAAAAATTAGCCATCCTAGGAGAAAGTGGCAGTGGTAAAAGCACAATTTTAAAGCTAATTGCAGGATTTAACGAGCTAAAACAAGGAGAAATCTTTTTAGATAATGAAAATATTAGCAAAATTCCAGCTTATAAAAGAAATATAGGATTTTTATTTCAAGATTATGCTTTATTTCCACATTTAAATGTATTAGAAAATGTTATGTTTGGTATAAAAGATAAAGATAAAAAACAAATTGCCTTAGATATTTTAAATTCTTTAGATATAAAAAATCTTTTTAATTCTTATCCTAAGACTTTAAGCGGTGGTCAGCAACAACGCGTCGCACTTGCAAGGTGTATTGCTCAAAAGCCTAAATTATTGCTTTTAGATGAGCCTTTTTGTGCATTAGATGCTAATTTACGCTCTAGTGTTAGGACATTTGTTTTGGATTTTTTGAACAATTTAAACTTAACTTGCATTATGGTAACTCACGATTTAGCTGATGTGAATGCTTTAAAATCTTCAGTTTTAACATTAAAATGTGTATAAACTACACACTTTTTGAATTTTTTTACAAAAAGTTATTAAAAATGTTAAAAATTATTTTAAAATGAGCTTTTTAAAATTAATCAAAGGATTATTATGAGAACGCAAAACAACTCATTTTCGCTTGTTATTTTAACAGCGTTATTTTTTATGATGGGCTTTTTAACCGTTTTAAACGATATTTTAATCCCACATCTTAAAGAACTTTTTGAATTAACTTATTTTCAATCATCTTTAGTTCAATTTTGCTTTTTTGGAGCGTATTTTATAACTTCTGCATTTTTTGGTAAGCTAATTCAAAAAATTGGCTATCAAAATGGTGTTGTAGGTGGATTTTTATTAGCCGCATTAGGTGCTATTTTATTCTATCCTGCAGCAGGAACTCATAGTTATGCTATATTTTTAGGTGCTTTATTTGTTTTAGCTAGTGGGGTAGTGTTACTTCAAGTTACAGGAAATCCTTTCGTTACTTTATTATCACCTAGTGGTAAAGAAGCAAGAAATTTAGCTTTAGTTCAAGCATTTAATTCACTTGGAACAACCGTTGGACCATTTTTTGGTAGCTTATTTATCTTAAGTTCAACTGCAAATCTAAGCTTAGAAGAAAAAATAAGCTCGGTTCAATTACCTTATTTAGGAATTGCAGTTGCACTAATTGTTTTAGGAATTTTTGTGAAGTTTTTCATAAAATTACCTGATGTAAGAATTACAGCAGAAGAAATCAGCGAAAACGCACACGATACAAGAACAAGTGCTTGGCAATATAAACACTTAGTTTTAGGTGCTATTGGGATTTTTTGCTATGTTGGTGCTGAAGTTGCTATCGGCTCATTTTTAATTCTTTATTTAATGCCTATTTTAAATATCACTCAAGTAGAAGGTGCTAGTATGATAGCTTATTATTGGGGTGGAGCTATGGTAGGTCGCTTTATTGGAAGTTATATAATGAATTATATTAAACCTGCTTATTGTTTAGCATTCAATGCAGTTATTGCTATGACGCTTTTATTGTGTGCTATTTTAATTGGTGGAGAATTGGGTGCTTACGCAGTTTTAGGTGTTGGATTTTTTAACTCTATTATGTTTCCAACTATTTTTTCACTTGCTACAAATGGACTTGGTCGTTGCACTTCTCAAGCTTCAGGAATTATTTGTATAGCAATCGTTGGTGGAGCTATTATCCCTCCTATTCAAGGAATACTTGCTGATATTGTTAATTTACATATATCTTTCATTATTCCTGCGATTTGCTATTTATATATTTTATTCTTTGCAGTTAAAGGCTATAAATGCAAATAAGAATTTGAATTCAGATTTTTCTGAATTCAAATTTTAAATCTTAACCATAAAAATCCAAGCACAGCAGAACAACAACTAGCACTTAAAACTGCTAATTTTGCACTATTAAAAATTGCTTCATTTCCTTCAAAAACTAATGTATTTATAAAAAAGCTCATTGTAAAGCCAATTCCTGTTAATATACTAGCTCCGTATAAAATCTTTTTGCTAGATGGTAAGGTCGCACCTAGTTTATTAGCAAGTAAGCAAAAACTAAATACTCCTAATTGTTTTCCAATAAATAAACCAAAAAATATTCCAAAAAATACACTATTTAAATTGTCTAAATTAAACTCAAGCAATACCCCAGCATTAAATAAAGCAAATATAGGCAATATTGCATAATTTACATAAGGGGTTAAATCGTGCATAATTTGCTCTAAAAATTCTTTATTGTCTTTAGTATGTAAAGGGATAAAAAATGCACAAAGCATTCCAGCTAAAGTAGTATGAACCCCACTTTCTAAAACACAAACCCAAATAAAAGCACCTACTATTAAATAAAACATTTTGTAAGTGCAATGGAAAATATTTAATATAAATAATAACCCAACACCAATAGAGCCTAAAACAAGAGAAATATATAAAAGGTCATTTGTATAAAATATCGCAATTATAATAATTGCAGCAATATCATCAAATATTGCAAGGCTTAATAAAAATACTCTTACACTATTTGGAACATAGTTTTTTAGCATTAATAAAATAGCAATAGCAAACGCTGTATCAGTTCCTGTTGGAATTGCAAATCCACTTAATCTATAAGTATCAAAAAAATTAAATATAGAATATATTAAAGCAGGAACCATAATTCCACCTAAAGCACCAGCAAGTGGTAATAATCTTTTGCTATTTGTATTTAGTTCTCCGCATAGAATTTCTTTTTTTACTTCAAGTCCAATCCAAAAGAAAAATATAGCAACCAATCCATCATTTACCCATAAAAACAATGGTTTGCTTAAAGAATAATCTAAAAAGCTAATAGATGCTCTAGCTTCTAAACAAGCATTGTAAAATTCACTAAATGAAGAATTTTTTAAAAATATTGCTAAAAATGTCATAAATAATAATAAAAATGCAGGTAAAAGTTCGTTGTTTTTGATTTTTGATAACATTTCTCTCCTTTTAAATAAATTAAATAAAACATTCTTAGTAAAAAATGCTTGATTTAAAGAATTGTAAAGGTTTTAAAAGCGATATTTACTCTGATAATAATTAAAAAAAATAAATAAAAGTTTATAAAAAATAATAATTTTTATTATTTAATAATTTAAAAATAAAATTAAAATTCCTATTTTAAATTCTTGAATTTAAAATAGGATATTTGAATTATTTTGTTGTATCTGGAAGTTTTTCAATATAAAGGCTAGTTGAAGGGAAAGCAAAACTTAGACCATTTTTCTCAACTATTTTCATAATTTCCATTAATATTTTGCTTTTTTCATCATAATATTGTTTAGCACTAACGCTTTTTATATAAAAGTATAGCTCTACATTGATACTACTTGCAGCAAAATCATCTAGCCAAACATAAATTGATGATTTAAAGCCTTCTAAATCATTGACAGAAATTAAATTTTGTTTGTAATAATTTTTGTTTTTGTGTTGAAATACATCATCGTTTTCGTTAGCTATTATATTATTACTTGTCAGCAATTCTTTTATATCGTTTATAAAATTTTGTATTTGCTCTGTGCTTGCGTCGTATGTCAAGCCAACGCTCATTCTTACTCTTCTACCATATTTTCTTTTTGAATAATTTTTTATATTTCCATTTAATATCGTAGAATTTGGGATAAATACTAAGCAGTTATCAAAAGTTCTTATGGTTGTTTTCCTAAGACCTGTTTCAACTATTGTTCCTTCTATTCCGTTAATTTCTACCCAATCACTTTGAGAAAATGAATTATCAAATAACATTAAAACAGAAGCAAAAAAGTTAGCGATAATATCTTTTGCAGCAAGTGCAACTGCTAAACCACCAATACCTAATGAAGCAATAATTGCTGAAATATCAAAACCTAATTTAGCAAGTATGATTAATATAGCTATGAAGACTATTATAAAATATAGTATTTTTAGCATAAGATTTATTATTTCTTTTTTACCGCTTCTTTTAGCAATTTTTGAAATAATTATTACTCCGTATCCATCTAAGATAGTTATTAATAACCAAGTAAATGCCATAGTATTAATAATGCCAAATAGCGTTAGTATAAGTGTCATAATTGGAGCAGGATAGAACGCTATTAGAAAACATAACCATAAACCATATATATAAAATAAAGCAATTAATGGTTTTGTTGATTTTTGTAATAATTGTAATGAATGATCATCATGGTTTTTCTTAAATACTCTTAAAATTATTGTAAAAATTATTTTAAGAACTAATTTTTTTAATAAAAATATAAATAGCATTATAAGAGTGCATATTATCACTTTACCAGGATTTATATAATTATTGACTTCTTCTGGAAAATATGAATTAAATTTGCTTAAAAATTTATTAGTATCTAGTTGCTTAAAAATATCATTAGTAGTAAATATATCTGTATTTAGTCTAAGATATGTTAAAAGTTCTACATAAGAATTGATTTTAATTTTTACTTCTTGATTATCACTTGTATAATTACTAATCGTTTTTATGCGTTCATCTATTAGATTTTTTAAATCTGTTTTATGCTCTTCTTTAGAATTTAGATAAGAAATAATTTCTAATAAACATTCATAAAAATTTTGTTCTACTGCTTGTAAAATTTTATCATTATTAGTTTTTTTAATATCTTTTAATATGTTTTTGTCTAAATTCTCTGGTGTAATTAGGGTTGGAAATACTGCTAGTATTTGATTTTTTTCATTTTTTAATTCTTTGATTTCAGAATTTATTTTGAGTTTATTTTGGCTGTTTTCATCTTTTTCATCAGCTAAAAATTTATTTAATTCTTCTATTTTTATGTTTTTAGTAGAAAAATTATCAATATTATTTAATAGCTCATTAGAATATAAAAAAACCCCAAATAATAGTATAAATAAAATTCTCATTTAATATCCTTTAATGGCTTAAAGTGTCCGTCATTAGGGCAGTATTCATAGATTTCTCCTGTTTCTATTAAAAAATACCAAGCTCTAATTTTTAATTTATTCTCATCAATTCTTTTTTGAACTTCAGGATAGCCTAATAAATTCTCATAGCTATTTAAAATATTTGCTTTTTCTATCATCCAAGACCTTAATGCGTATTGACCTTCGTAGTGGTTTAGTTCTAATGTAAAATCAACTTGTTGTTTAATATCATCAATTAAAGAAACCCATTTTTTTACGTTAGGTAAAAGTTCTGCTTTTTTACTAGGAATATCTTTACATCCACCGCAGTTGCTATGCCCACATATTATTACATTTTCAACATTTAACGCATATAAAGCATATTCAATAGCTGAAGTTGTTGCTAAATATTCATCTTTTACACGATATGGTGGGATAATATTTGCTATATTTCTTACAACAAATAATTCTCCTGGAACTGTTGAAGTTATTAGATTAGGAATTACTCTTGAATCAGCACAACCTATAAATAATGTATGTGGATTTTGCTCTTCTTTTAAGTCTTTAAATAAGTCTTTATGTTCTAAAAACCCTTCTTGCATAAATTGCAATGCGCCTTTTATTAATTTATCCATTTTTTATCCTTGTTAAAAAGCGAAATTATATAAAAAAATTTCAATGAGATATTAACTAACTTAGTTATAATCAAGTGCATTTAATAATAACAAGGAGACAATTATGAGTTTATACGAAAGAACTCGCACTAGTTCAGCAATTCGCTCAGATGCTGCTATTTTTGTAAGAGATACATATATGTATTTTGCACTTTCACTAGTTGCAGCTACTTTAGGAGCTTATTTAGGTGCTACTTATTTAGCTAGTTTTTTAGTTGGCAATATTTGGGCTAGTATAGGAACGCTTATAGTAGAAATTGCCTTAATTATGATATTAAATAGAAAAAGTGAGGTAACTAATGGTGCTATTGCTATGCTATTTGCATTTGCATTTATTAGTGGATTAAGCCTTACTGGAATTATTTATATTACTTTACAAAGTCAAGCAGGTGCTACAATTATTGCTCAAGCTTTATTCTTAACAACTTTAGCTTTTGCAGGTCTTAGTGTTTTTGCATTTACAACCAAAAGAGATTTTAGCGTTTTTGCTAAAGGATTTTTTATAGTTTTATTAATTATGATAGGTGCTTCTTTATTAAACCTATTTTTCCAAAGCCACCTTTTACATTTAATAGTTTCTTGTGTTGGAGCAATAGTATTTAGCTTCTTTATCATTTATGATACTCAAATGATAATTCGTGGAGCTTATCAAACACCAATTCAAGGTGCAATTGCTTTATACCTTGACTTTATTAATTTATTTATATCTTTATTAAATATCTTAAGAAGCATTAGAGACTAATTTTTAAGCCTTCAATTTTGAAGGCTTTAACTTATTTTAAATTTTATAACATATAATACAAACTTTATTTTTAAACGAAAGAAGTAATATGAACACAATTTTTATCGCAATTCAATTTATTTTAGTAGTTATTATTTGTGCTTGCGTTCTTATGCAAAAAAGCTCAAGTATAGGCTTAGGTGCTTATAGTGGTTCTAATGAGAGCTTATTTGGAGCTAAAGGTCCTGCTGGTTTTTTAGCAAAATTTACTTTTATCATAGGAGTTTTGCTAGTAGCTAATACTATTTATTTAAGCTATAGTTATAACACTAAAACTGGTGAAAGTCTAGTAAATAAACTAGAAAATGCTAGCAAACAACTTAATGACACTAATCAGCCTAAAGCATTACCAGAATCAATTAAATAAAAGGAATACTAATGTTAAATGATATTTATTCAAAACAAAAAGAACAAAACGAAAAAGCTCACAATTCTTTAAAAAAAGATTTTATGACTTTAAGAACAGGTAAAGTAAATATTTCTATATTAGATAATGTTTTTGTAGATTATTATGGAACTCCAACTCCATTAAATCAAGTTGCAACCGTGTTGGCAACTGATGCAACGACAATTACTATTAGTCCTTGGGAAAAATCTATGATTAAGGCTATAGATACTGCTATAAAAGCAGCAAATATCGGTGTAAATCCTAATGCTGATGCTGATGGAGTTAAATTATTTTTCCCACCAATGACTAAAGAACAAAGAGAAGAAAATGCTAAAGCTGCAAAAGCAATGGGAGAAAAATGCAAAGTAGCTATTAGAAATATCAGAAAAGACGCTAATGACGCTGTAAAAAAATTAGAAAAAGATAAAGCAGTAAGCGAAGATGAAGCTAAAAAAGCTTACGATGAAGTTCAAAAATTAACAGATGTGGCAATAGCTAAGACTGATGAATTAGTTAAAGAAAAAGAAACACAATTACTTAAAGTTTAAAAATGGCAAAGGCTAAGGTAAGTTTAGCTAGCCTTTATGATAAATTAAAAGCTGGCATTGTTGATATGTTTATGATAATGATGCCAATACAATACTTCACTACCTATATCTTAGTAGGTAGTGCTAGTGAGTATAGACAAAATCAATCTTTTATATTATTTGCAACCATTACTTATCTTTTAGTTTTATTTTTGCTTTTATTTTTTAAAGGTCAGAGTTTAGGGTATAAATATTTAGGTTTGCATTTAAGAAATAAAAATGGTAAAAAAGCAAGTTTATTTCAAGTTTTTATTAGATTGGTATTGTTTGTGCTTACATTTTCTTTATTATTTGGTATTTTATTTCCATTTTTTAGAAAAGATAGGCAATATATACACGATTTATTTTCAAACACTTTAGTCCTTAAGGAGAACAAATGATGGATAGAAAAAGAATTTATAATCCACAAAGTAATGAAGATTTAACATCAAGAAGAGTATTTGGTGGAAATCCACAAGGTATATTAAATTTTACAAAAGCAAAATATGAGTGGGCTTTAAAATTATGGGATTTAATGGAAGCTAATACTTGGTTTCCTAGAGAAGTTGATACTACAAAAGATGCACTTGATTATAAATGTAATTTAACTTCAAGTGAAAAAAGAATGTATGATTTAGTATGGAGCCAACTAATTTCTATGGATAGTTTTCAAACCAATAACCTTGCTGATAATATCAACCCTTATATAACAGCTCCAGAGATTAATGCAGTATTAGCAAGACAAGCTTACGAAGAAGCAAATCATTCAAAAAGTTATGCGGTAATGGTTGAAGCTATTTGTGATGACACTGATTTAATATATGAAATGGAAAAGCACGATGCTACTTTAAGAAAGAAAAATGATTTTATTTCAAGTTTATATGAAGAACTTGCGGGAGATGTAACTGATGAAAAGTTACTATATGCAATGGTTGCGAATCAAATTCTAGAAGGAATTTATTTTTATAGTGGCTTTACTGCAATTTATGCACTAGCTCGTGCAGGTAAAATGCTAGGTTCTGCTCAAATGGTAAGATTTATTCAAAGAGATGAAATCACTCACTTATTGTTGTTTCAAAATATGATTAATTCAGTTAGAAAAGAAAGACCTGATTTATTTAACGAAAAAACAATTGCTAAAATTTATGAAATGTTTGAAAGAGCTGCAGAGCTTGAAATTGAATGGGGTAAATACATTACTCAAAATCAAATTATGGGCTTTACTGATGATATAATTACTGAATATATTCATTATTTAGTAGATTTAAGACTTAGCTCAATCGGACTTGATAAAAAATATAATGCAAAACATCCTATTAAATGGGTTGATGACTTTTCTAAATTTAACGACCAAAAGAGTAACTTTTTTGAAAGTAAAGTTACAAATTATAGTAAAGGAAGCTTGAGTTTTGATGATTTTTAAGGATATTTACGAACAGCAAAAATGTGCTAGACTTGCTGAGAATATTGCAAATGAAGTTAATATTAGCAATGAGATTAAACAAGCATTTGCTAATACACCAAGAGAAATTTTTATGCCTATGAGTAATTTTGCTTATGAGCTTCACGCAATGCCGCTTAGCTCAAATCAATGGATTAGCTCACCAATAACAGTAGCAAAGATGACAGCAGCACTAGAGCCTGTTGGTGCTGATAGTGTGCTTGAGATTGGTTGTGGTAGCGGGTATCAAGCTGCACTTTTGAGTAATCTTATTAGAAGAGTTTTTTCTCTTGAGAGAATAAAGGAATTATCAAATAAAGCAATAAAAAATCTTGATACAATCAAGGCAAATGTATATGTTCGCCACGCTGATGGAAATAATGGGCTTAAAAATTATGCACCTTATGAGAGAATTTTACTATCTGCATATACAAATAAAGTTCCTGATGTATTATTTACTCAACTTGAAGTTGGTGGAATTTTAGTAGCTCCTGTTGGAAATGAAAATAAACAATATATTACTAAATATATTAAGCATAAAGATAGAATAGAAGAAATCATTCTTGATTCTTGCACTTTTGTTCCTATGTTAAGTGGTGTTGAATAGTAATTTAACATCACTTTTTAATCTTTATTTTTACTCAAAATATTTTTAATCTACATTTATTTGTATAATTAGCTTAATAAGGTAAAAATTATCCTTTGTAAAGAAAAATTAATTTTAAAAATATATAATCGAAACTTTATTTAAAAATTAAGGACAAATTGAGTCAATGAATAAGGTTTTCTTATCATTTGTTGTTAGTGGTAGCTTACTAGCATCAAATTATAAGCTAGTTCCATTGAGTGCTGATGGAGTAGCTTTATCTAGCTCAAATTTAGCAAAGAGTTTTAGTGCCGATGCGGCTTTTATAAATCCAGCAAATATGGGATTTTTAGGACAAAATCCACAATTGCATTTTAGTTCAAATTTTTACAATGCTGCTGGCTCAAGATTTACAAATGAATTGGTAAATGGTTTAGATGGCGAACCATATTATAACGCCACTGATGCACACGGAAAAGAGTTTTCGTTCTTTATACCAACACTTGCATTTGTTTATCCTATTAACGAGCAACATTTTGTTGGATTTGCAGGTTATACTGATTTTGCTGCTGTTTATGGATGGAATAGTGATTATGCAAAAGCACTTGCTAATAATATGGATATTCGTGGTGGAACTGCAGCTATTTCCTATGCTTATAAGCCTATTGATGAATTAAGTTTGGGTGCAAGTTTAACATTAAATCATACTAGAATCAAATTTAATATTTTAAAAGATAATGCAAAAAATCCTAGATATATTCCAGCAGATATTAGTAGTGTAAATAGAGTTTGGGTTGATGAAAAAGGTAATGCACATCCTTATTCTTGGGTATATGAAGGAGATGCTAGGGTAGATAATGGTTATAAATTTGGATACAAATTATCTTTAACTTATGTTCCTAAATATTTTGATGATAAATTAAGATTTTCATTACTTTACAATTCTTCTTATAAAAATAAGTTTGAAGGTAATATTGATTTTAAAATGTCAAAGTTTGGAATGTTTGATTTTGCAAATAATTTATCTCCAAAAAATCAAGAACAATTTAATTCTATGCAAATGTCTATTCAAGAGTTAGCAGCTATGAGTATTGGATTGGCTGGTCTTATGAGTGAAGTATATAAAATAGACCCTACCAATGGTTCTATAGTTGGAACTTTACCTACTCAAGATAGTAAAGTTGGTTATAATGGTTATGTGAGTGCTAATTTCTTATATCCTGCTAATGCTAATTTTGGTATTGCCTATGAATATGGTAAACACGAGTTTATGTTTAATATGGGAAGAACATTTTGGAGTAAAGCAAAAACATTGGATTTAAAAATAAATTCACCAGAAATTCCACAATCATTAAAGCTCGCAACAATGCAATTTATGCAAAAGTGTGCAGCATCTGGTAATGATTGTAATACTATTGAAGGTTTTCAAAAAGTTGCTATGAGTATAGGTGCTACTTTAGACCCTAAAGATAAGCAAGCTATTGAAGAGTATTTTTTATCATCATTTTTACAAAGTAGTTTAGAACAAGGTTGGAGAGATACAACATTACTTAGCTTTGGTTATAGATATAACTATGATAAAGAATTATCGCTTATGCTAGGTTTTTCTACAGAAGATAGTCCGGTAAGACGCGAGAAAATAAGCTTTTTAGCAAAAGATAGTAGAATGTATATGTATTCTTTAGGACTTGAATATAGATTAAACAAAAACTTAAAAGTAACAGGAGCGGGAGCATATCAACACTATGCTGATGTTAAAGTAAATAATGTTACTGATAATATTTTGATACAGACTAAAGGTAAGTTTTCAAATCAATCAAATCAGATTGTAAATGTTGGTATCAATTATGAGTTTTAATTAAAGGATGTAAATGCAAAATTATTATGAATACTTAGAACATTATTCTAATTTAAGTAGAGTTGCTATTTTTGATGCAAATGGAAAAATAAGCTTTAAAGAGTTAAAAACTCATGTAGATAAAATGATAGCTTTTTTGCAAAATCAAGGCGTTAAAAGTGGTGATAATGTAGCTTTTATTATGAGTAATTGCAAAGAATTTATGATTTTATATTTTGCAATAGCATCTTTAAAAGCAGTCGCAGTTCCTATTAATACTATGCTAAAATGTGAAGAATATGAGTATATTATTAAAGACTGCGATGCAAAATTATTAATAGTTTCAAAAGATATTAAAGAAGCTGCTGAATTAGCTAATGAATTTAAAGATATTTTAATATACCATTCTTTTGATGATAATTTAAAAGATGGATATTTAGCGAGTTATTTAGATTATGCACCTGTTTATAATTTTAAGTGTGAAGCTAGTATTGATGATAGCGTTCATATAATATACACTTCAGGAACAACAGGTCTTCCTAAAGGAGTTTTATTAAGCTATAAAAATATTTTATCAAATATCAAATCAGCTCAACACGATTTTAAAATAAAATCATCAGATAGAGCCATAGCGTATTTGCCTATGTTTCATAGTTTTACTTTAACAGCAGTTTGTTTATTACCTTTACTTTCGGGTTGCTCGCTTGTAATTGAGCGTTCTGTTTTACCTTTTTCAAATGTTATAAAACAAATTCTATTAAAAAGAGTTACGATATTATTTTCAGTTCCTGTGATACTAAATGCTTTATTAAAGGCAAAGTTACCTTGGTATTTTATGTGGTTTCATAAAATTAGAATTATAGTATCAGGCTCTAGTGCCTTAAGTGAAGGAACTCTTAAAGCCTATAAGGAAAAATTTAAAAGAACCGCAGTTTTAGAAGGCTATGGATTAAGCGAATGTTCTCCAGTAGTTGCGGTAAATCGCCTAGATAAGCAAAAGGTTAATTCAGTAGGTTTGCCATTACACGGGTATCAAGTAAAAGTAGTAGATGATGATTTAAAAGAATTACCTATCGGAGAAGTAGGAGAGTTAATTGTAAAGGGTGATTGTGTAATGCAAGGCTATTACAATAAACCTGAATTAACCAATGAAGTAATAGAAGGCGAGTGGCTTAAAACAGGTGATATTGCAAGACTTGATGAAGATGGATTTATTTATATAGTAGATAGGAAAAAAGACATAATAATTGCAAAGGGGATTAATATATATCCAAGAGAAATTGAAGATATTATTATGCAATTAGATGAAATTGATTCTTGTGCTGTTATAGGTGTTAAGGATAGTGAGTTAGATGAAAGCGTTGTTGCTTATGTTTGTTTAAAAGAAGGTGCTAAACTAAGTGCTCAAGAAATTCAAAAGTATCTTAAAAAGTATTTAGCAAATTATAAAGTTCCTAAAACAATTGTGTTTAAATGCGAATTACCAAAAAATGCTGCTGGAAAAGTATTGAAAAAAGAATTAAAAAAAGAGTTAGAAATTGGAAAAAATTAAAGAGTTTTTAAGTAATAATTACGAAGAGAGTTTTTTATATTTAAAGTTATTAAATCAAGGTCTATCTAAAGAAGCGTGCATTATATTAAGAACAATGCTAAACAAAACTATAAAATCTCGTTTTGGGATAAAGTTTCATAGCATTGTAGAAGATGCGTTTAATGCTAATACTACTGCTCAAATGGTTTCGTATTTACCAAATTTCGTTGAGCTATATGAGAAAAAATTTATTCAAGAAGCAAGCGGAAAGCAGTTTAATTATAAAGATAATGCAGGGCTTATTTTATTTCAGTCAATAGCACTTACAAGATATGCTCATGTATTTTTTAACCTTGCTAATGAATTTGATGGAGCAAGATTAATTAGTGATAATGAATTAGAAGAATATAAACATAAGCCTTATACTGATTTAAGCGTTTATTTAAATGATTGCTTTGATATGATTGATGCTAGGATTAAATTAGAGTTTTTAACATCGGATTTAAGACTTGATTTGATTAATACAAGGCTTAAAAATAGCCCAAAATTTCATAATCCTTTTAATGAAATTATGAAAGATTATGATTTGAGTGCCGAAGAAACTCTTATATTAATGGCTTTATTAAAAGAAGAATTAACAGGCTCTAAAAAACCACTTCATTATGAAGAATTATTAAGCATAATCAATCCTTATCAATTAGAAAAGATTAGAAATTATGAATTATTAAGTGATGATTCCAAGTTGCTTAGCAATGAATTAATTGAATATGTTGGTAATGATAATAGATTTATTATAAGTGATAATGCTTTAAAATACTTTTTCCCAAATAAAGGCGAAAATATTAAAGCTATTGTAGAAGAATTAAATTTCTTTGAATATTTAGAAATAAATGAAATAGATTTAATAGTTAGTAAAGATATTAGCGATTTAGCAATAAGTCTTAAAAAACGCTCAACCAAAAGTGTGGCAAAAAGATTGAAAGATTGGGGCATAGTAAAAGATGATGTTTTAAGAGCTAATATAATTTTTTATGGACCTCCAGGCACGGGTAAGACTATGAGTGCTAGTTATTTAGCAAAAACTTTAAAAAGAGAAATTATCACACTAGATTGTTCTAAAGTATTAGATAAATATGTAGGAGAGAGTGAGAAAAATGTTCGTGCTATTTTTGATAATTATAAAATAATTAGCAAAAGTGTTAAAACTCCGCCTATTTTATTATTAAACGAGGCTGATCAATTCTTAAGCACTAGAAGTGTAGCAAGTCACGGAAGTGAATTAATGCATAATCAAATGCAAAATATTTTCTTAGAACAACTAGAAAAATTTGATGGCATTGTAATAGCTACAACTAACTTTTTAGATAGTTTAGACCCAGCATTTTCAAGGAGATTTGAGTATAAAATCAAATTCTCAAATCCAACAGAAATAGAGCGTGAGAAGATTTGGAAATTACACTTACCAAAAAATGCGGAATTTGAATCAGGATTTAAAGTAGAAGATTTAAAAAGTTATGAATTAAGTGGAGCACAGATTAAAATGGTTGTTAAAAATACTGCTATAAAAGTTGCTCAAGGCGATGGAATTTTTAGATTAGATGATTTTAAAGAAAGTATTCAAAAAGAACTAAATAGCGATTTTTCTAAAGAAATTAAAATGGGCTTTAATTAATCAATAGCCCTTATAATAAAATAAACTACGAAAGGAAAATCCAGTGAATATTATTAAAAAAGCTCTAACATTTGAAGATGTATTATTGGTTCCGCAATATTCAGAAGTTTTACCAAAAGAAGTTGATATTAGCACAAAACTTACTAAAAATATTAATTTAAATATGCCTTTAATTTCGGCTGCTATGGATACGGTTACAGAGCATAGGGCTGCAATAATGATGGCAAGGCTTGGTGGAATTGGAATAATTCATAAAAATATGGATATTGAAAGCCAAGTAAGAGAAATAATCAGGGTTAAAAAAAGTGAAAGTGGTATTATATATGACCCTGTTTATGTTAATACTAAAGCAAAGGTAAGTGATGCTTTAGCTATTATGAATGAATATAGTATTTCAGGTGTTCCTGTTGTAGATAATGATAAAAAATTATTAGGAATTTTAACTAATCGTGATTTGAGATTTGAGACTGATTTTTCAAAAATAGTTGATGAAGTAATGACAAAAATGCCTTTAATTACTGCTAAAAAAGGTTGCACCTTAGATGAAGCTGAAGTAATTTTTAGTAAAAATAAAATAGAAAAATTACCTTTAGTAGATGAGAGTAATACTCTTTGTGGTCTTATTACTATAAAGGATTTAAAAAAGCGTAAAGAATATCCAAATGCAAATAAGGATAAATTAGGAAGATTAGTAGTAGGTGCTGCTATTGGAGTAGGGCAACTTGATAGGGCTAGAGCTTTAGTAAATGCAGGTGTTGATGTCTTGGTTATGGATAGTGCTCACGGACATAGTAAAGGCATAATTGATACTTTAAAAGAAATCAAAAAAGAATTAAATATAGATGTAATAGTAGGCAATATTGCTAATCCTAAGGCGGTTAGGGATTTAGCATTAGCAGGTGCTGATGCTATAAAGGTTGGTATTGGACCAGGTAGTATTTGCACTACTCGTATAGTAAGTGGAGTTGGAGTGCCACAAATTACTGCTATTAGCGATTGTGCTGAAGCTGCTAAAGAGTTTAATGTGCCTATAATTGCTGATGGTGGGATAAAGTATTCAGGAGATATTGCAAAGGCTCTTGCAGCAGGTGCAAGTAGTGTAATGATAGGCTCACTTTTAGCAGGGACTGATGAAAGTCCAGGAGAATTTATCACATATCAAGGAAGACAATATAAATCGTATCGCGGTATGGGTAGCTTAGGGGCTATGGCAAAGGGTAGTTCTGATAGATATTTTCAAGAAGGAACAGCAAAAGAAAAGCTCGTGCCAGAAGGAATTGAAGGAAGAGTTCCACATACTGGAAGTATTAAAAATGTAGTGTTTCAATTACTTGGTGGTCTTAGAAGCTCAATGGGTTACAACGGAGCTATAAATATAAAGGATTTTCAAGAAAAAGCTGAATTTGTAGAAATTACTAGTGCAGGGCTTAAAGAAAGCCATGTTCATGATGTAACAATCACTGCAGAAGCACCAAATTATAAGGTAAATCAATGAAAAAAACTTACGAACAAATCTGTGAAATTTTAGATGAAAAATTAAAAATAATTGAAGATGAACAAACGCCTTTATTTGATTTAGTAGATGCGTATAAAGATGGTATGAAACTAATAAATGAAGCTAGAGAATTGTTAGATAAGGCTAGTAAAGATATTGAAGAATTTGAACAAACTAAACAAAATAATTCTTTAAGTATTGATACAGAAAGATTGCCATTTTGAAAATAGCAGCACTTCAACTAAGCACTCAAGCTTTAAGTAATGCAAGGCTTGATTATTATTTAAGAATTTGCGAGCAAAAAGATGTTAGATTAGTAGCGTTAGGCGAGTATGTTTTAAATAATTTTTTTACTGAATTAAAGCAAATGCCAATTGATTTAGTAAAAGAGCAAAGCAAAGTAAAACTAGAAGCCTTAAAAGAATATAGTGCTAAATATAATTTATGTATAGTTGCTCCTATAATTCTTAGCACTAATAAAGGTTTTAATAAAACTTGCTTAGTAGCAAATAAAGGTAAAATCAAATATATAAATCAGCAAGTTTTTATGCCGTATTCACATTGGAATGAAAAGGATTTTTTTATAAATTCAACAAAAGCTATTAAATTGCATACTTTTAAATGTGATAATTTTAAAATAGGCGTTTTATTTGGCTATGAAATACATTTTGATGAGTTTTTTAAAAAGGCAAATGAATTAGATTTATTGATAATTCCTACGGCAAATACTTATAATTCAAATTCTAGATGGTGCGAACTTATTAAAATGAGAGCATTTTTAAATAATACTAATATTTTAAGAGTAAATCGTATCGGTGTTAGCGAAGTAGATGAATTAGAGTGGAATTTTTATGGTAATAGTTTTTTATGCAATGCTTATGGAGATATAGTTCAAGAATTAAGCGACGCTGAAGAAGTATTAATTTCTGAAATTAGCAAACCTAGTGAAGCTGCTAAATTTTGGCAATTTAAGGAAGTAAGAAATGAAATCAACAAGCGACTTTTATGAAAGACAAACTTTATTATTAAAAGATAAGCAAAAGAATTTAGAAAACAAAGAAATCATAATAATAGGTGCAGGCGGTCTTGGCTCAAGTATAGCATACGCACTTGCTAGTAGTAGTATAAAGAGTATTAGTGTAGTTGATTTTGATATAGTTAGCTTTAGCAATATTCAAAGGCAAATTATGTTTAATTTTAACGATGAAGGTAAAGCTAAGGTTGATTGTTTTAATAAATTAAAAGAGCGTTCATTTTGTGATATAAAAACCTATAAAATGAGTGCGGCAGAATTTTTTGCTACTAAACCTAGTGCTGATTTGATTATGGATGCGACTGATAATTTATCAGTTAGAGCTGAAATTGATAATTACGCTAAAGCTAATAATATTCCTTGGATTTTTGCTAGTGTTGAAGAGTTTTTCATAAGTGCTAGTATTGTAAAAAATAAAAAAATAGCATTCAAAAATGAAATAAAAAGGATAAAACCTCAAGCAACTCCATTTGTTATGTTTAGTGCTACTTTTGCAAGTATTTTGGCATTAAAATATCTAGCAGGTTATGAAGTAAAACTTGATTATTTATATTATTTTGATTTTTCAAAAGATATTTTAAATCTTAATAAGTTTAATTTATGAACCATCAAGAAAAATCATTTTTTTTATTAATATTTGCTGTAGTTATCTGGGGAGCATCGTTTTTGCCTACTAAGTGGGTATTAAACTACATAAATAGCTATGAATTATTATTTTATAGATTTTTATTAGCTTCTATTGTGTTTTTTTTCTTGGTTAAAAATGATATTTTAAAACATTACAAAAATACTTATTTATATGGATTAATCACTGGTTTTTGTATGGCGTTTGCCTTTATTTTTCAAACCCAAGCACTAAGCTTTACTCAAAGCTCTAATGTGGCTTTTCTAACTGGTTTAGAAGGAATTATTGCTCCATTTTTATGCTTTTTTATAAGCAAAGCAAAGCTTAGTTTTAAGATATTTTTCCTAGCTTTACTTGCTTGTTTTGGTATGTTTTTATTTAGTGATGCGAATTTTGATAATTTTGGAAAAGGCGAATATTTAGCGATAATTTGTGCTGTGTTTTTTGCACTTTTAGTGGCTTTAAATGATAAATTTTTAAAATCAAATGATTTAAATACTTTTATATTTTTTCAATTTGTAGGCAGCACGATAATGTATTTATTATCGGCTTTAATTTTTGCTGATTTAAGTTTAACTCCTATTTTAAATTCTAAGGTTTTTATACTTATTTTAGTATCAGCATTGATATTTACAATATTTTGTTTTTTTGCTCAAAATTACGCTCAAAAGCACCTTCATCCAAGTAAAGTCGCATTGATTTTACTACTTGAGCCAATTTCGGCTGGAATTTTAGGAAGTTTTTATGGAGAAGTATTTACAATTTTACAATTATTAGGAGCAGGGTTAATTTTGATTGCTCTAGCATTTTCTTAAAGGATTTTTATGAAAAAAATATTTTTTATTGGTATTGGTGGCATTGGTCTTAGTGCGTTGGCTAGATTTTTAAATGAGCGTGGAATTAGTGTTTTAGGAAGCGATGTTTATGAGAGTGAATTAGTAAAAGAATTAAGAGCAGAAGGAATTGCGGTTTTTATAGGTCATAGTGCATCAAATTTAAGCAACGATATTGATTTAGTAGTGCATTCAGCAGTAATTCGTGAAAACAATCCTGAAATAAAAAAAGCAAAAGAACTAGGCATAAAAGTTCTATCAAGAAAAGAAGCCTTGCCACTTATTTTAGAAAACAAAATGCTTTTTGCAGTTGCAGGTGCACACGGCAAAAGCACTACAAGTAGTATCCTAGCAAATATTTTGCAAAGCTCTTTTATAATCGGTGCAGTGGATAAAAGAGCTGGTAAAAATATGGTGTATAAAACTAGTGAAAAATTAGTTTTTGAAGCTGATGAGAGTGATAGTTCGTTTTTGAATTTAAATCCTGCTTTAAGTATAGTAACTAATGCTGAACCTGAACATTTAGAGCATTATAACCACGATTTAAACGCTTTTTATAAAGCTTATACAGACTTTTTAAAACAAAGCAAAATTAGAGTAATTAATGCTGAAGATGAGTTTTTAGCTACAATTGATTTAGATTGTGAAAGGTTAGTGCCTAGCGAAGATATTAAAAACTTAGAATTTGAAGTTAAGGATTATTTGCCTTTTATATCTTTTGATTTAAGAGATTTTGGTCGTTTTAGCGTGCAAGGTCATAGCGAATGTATAGCTATTGATACTGCTTTAGCAATACTTGCTGCTAGGTGTGTTGGGCTAAGCCTAAGTGAGATTAAGCAAAATTTAAAAGATTTTTGTGGTATTAAAAAGCGTTTTGATGTTTTATATGCTAGTAAGGATTTTGTAATAATTGATGATTACGCTCATCATCCAACCGAAGTAAGAGAGACTAAAAAAGGCATATTTTCTTATGCAAAAGCACTAAATTTAGATGATACTATAGCGATTTGGCAACCGCATAAATACACAAGATTGTTTGATAATTTAGAAGGTTTTAAAACTTGTTTCGAAGGTTTTTCAAAGCTATTTATTTTGCCTGTTTATAGTGCTAATGAAGATGAAATTAAAATTGATTTAGCTAAGCATTTTCCTAATGCTTGTTTCATAGACGATATAAAAAGAGTTGATAATTCTTTAAAATTATTTAGTAATTTAGGAGAAATTACTTTAGATAAAGGCGTAGTGGTTGGATTTAATGCAGGTGATTTGACCTATAAATTAAGGGGCTTAAAATGATTAGATTTGCAATATTTTTAATATTGTTTTTTGCATTAATTGGTGTTTGTATTTATTATAAAAATCATTTTAATTCTAAGCTTTATGTGGCTGTTATTTCATTAATAGTTGTTACTTTTATAGTTGGTTTTATATATACTAGCCTAGATAATTCAAGTGGAGCTTTAAAGCAAGAGATTTTAAATATTTATAATTCAGGTAAGGATTTAGATTGTCAAGGTATAAAAATCAATATCAAAACTCACGGATTTAACAACGGAACTTCAGTATTTATAGATAATACTAACAATCAAAAAATAGATATGTTTATTTGTAAATAATTTTAAGAATTTAATTAAAGCCTAAATAATAAAGGCTTTAATTATTTTAACTATCTTTAAAATATATTTTAGCAGCAAAGCTTACTGCTAAAATTATCATTGAACTTATTAATAAAATTGAAACCAACATTTTTTACCCCTTTAAAAATATCTATAAAGCACAGCATTAATTCCACTTGGCATATCGCTTGTGCTTTCTAATTCTTCAATTTCTTCATATTTTTTACGAGCTTTTTGCTGCTCTTGATGATTTGAACCTTCTTTTTTATCTCCAAAATTCATAGCAAGACCCGTAAAGCCCATATTTACAAGGCTATTTTTAAATTCTTGCTGATTTGCTATGAAAAGATTTAAAGTATTTGCATTGTTTGAATTAAGATTTATATGTAAGTTATTACCCCTTGCAATCATAGTAACATTAACTTCTCCTAATTCTTTAGGATTTAAATTAATGCTAACTTTATGGCTTGGAGCTTTGAATTTTTCTATTTCTTCTTTAAAATCTCTTGTAAAATTATCAATTACTAATTTAGTTTGTTCTTTACTAAGTTCTTTATTAGGATTTAAAAAATCAACTTTAAGATTTTGTGGTAGATTTAGTTTTTCTTTATTATCTTGAGTTTGGCTTGAGTTTTCATCTAAATTATCTTGCAAATTTTCTTCTACTATATTTAATTCAGGTAGAATTTTATTTTCATTTTCTTTTGTTTCTTGGGTTTGAATTTGAGTTTTATTTGCTTGAATTTGTATATCTTTTATATCATTTTTAATTGTGTTCGGAGTGATTTTTGGACTTTGTGTTTCTATATCTTTTGAAACGATTTTAAATGCTTCTTCTTTTATATCTTTAGTTTGTTTTTTATCATCATTTGCAATTTTGCTTAATAACTCATTTAAAGCCCCAGTTTTTAGAGTTTTTTCAGCGTTTATAATAGGTTCGTTTGTATTATTAGATACAATTTTTTCACTTTTTACTGATAATAAACTTTCTAAATTTGGTTTTTTAATTTCAGTATTTTTTAAATTCTCTTCAATTTTTGTATTTTTGTTTAATGCGTGTGAGAAGAAATTTTGCTCATATAATTTAGGATATGGTTTAGCAAAAATTTGCTCGTTATATTCATTATTTTTAATTTTTTCATAAGTTATATTACTAAGCCCTAATTTATGCTCTTTTGCAAGTTCTACTAATGAATGAACGCTATTTGTATTTGCAAAACTTTCTAAACTAGCTTTATTATTAACAATATTTTTTAAGTTAAAAAAATCATTTAATTTTACATTTTTTTTATCTTGCTTTAATATGTCTAAAAAATCTAAAATCTGAACGAAATTCAAATCATCTAAAAGTTCTTTTCCATACTCAACATCTTCCATAGAAGTCTTAATATCTTGCATAATTTCAGCATCACTTATTTGCAATCTTTTAGGTAAAAATTCATTCATTTCTTTTGCATTTTGCACTATTTTTGATACTTTATCTTGTAGAGTTTTTGGATTTTGTAAAAGACTTGCTAATAAATTTGGCTCTTGTTTGCTTGTTTTTTCATTTAATAAAGTTGAAGCTAGATTTATATTACTAAATTGTTTTACATCTTTATTTTTTATTTCATTTTTTGCTTTAAATACATTTTGCATTACCAATAAATTTTTAGTATCTTTTACATCGGTTTGATTAAATAATAAATCAGCAAAACCTTCTCCGCCAGACTTTTTAGAGCCTTTACCTTTTTTAGAATTTAGATTTTTTACATCTTGTAAAATTAATAAATCTTTCATAATAATCCTTGTTTAAAACTTAATGGGATTTAGCAAAATTCGTTCCAAGTTTTTGTGATTTCATATTTAAAAATTAACCTAAATTAATTAAACTTTTACTTTAAAATCAAGGAGAAAACATTGAGTATTAGAAATATAGCAGTAATCGCACACGTTGATCATGGTAAGACTACAATGGTTGATCAGTTATTAAAACAATCAGGAACATTTAGCGAAAGAGACCAAGTTGATGAACGCGTTATGGATAGTAATGATATTGAAAAAGAGCGTGGAATTACAATTCTTTCAAAAAACACAGCAATTAATTATAAAGGCACAAAAATTAACATAATTGATACTCCAGGCCACGCAGATTTTGGTGGAGAAGTTGAGCGTGTTTTAAAGATGATTGATGGGGTTTTATTAATTGTTGATGCTCAAGAAGGTGTTATGCCACAAACTAAATTCGTTGTTAAAAAAGCATTAGCATTAGGTCTTAGACCAATAGTTGTGGTAAATAAAATAGATAAAGCTGCAGCTGAACCTGATAGAGTAATTAATGAAGTATTTGACCTTTTTGCTGCACTTGATGCAACTGATGAGCAATTAGATTTCCCTGTAATTTATGCAATTGGAAAAGAAGGTATTGCAAAAAATGAATTAGATGATGATAGTAAGGATATGCAACCTTTATTTGACAAGATAATTGAGCATGTTCCAGCACCGAGTGGTAGTAATGAAAATCCTTTACAATTACAAGTATTTACATTAGGTTATGATAACTTCGTTGGTAAAATTGGAATTGCTAGAATTTTCAATGGAACAATTTCAAAAAATCAAAATGTAATGTTAGCTAAGGCTGATGGGACAAAACACACAGGAAGAATTTCAAAACTAATTGGATTTTTAGGTTTAGAAAAAATGGATATTGATAGTGCTAGCACAGGAGATATCGTAGCAATTGCAGGTTTTGATGCTTTAGATGTTGGAGATAGCGTAGTTGATCCTAGCAATCCTATGCCACTTGACCCACTACATATAGAAGAACCTACTTTAAGCGTTGTATTTAGCGTAAATGATGGACCTTTAGCAGGAACTGAAGGAAAGCATGTTACAAGTAATAAAATTGCTGAAAGATTAGAAAGCGAAATGAAGACAAATATCGCTATGAAATATGAAAATATTGGCGAAGGTAAGTTTAAAGTAAGTGGTCGTGGTGAATTACAAATTACGATTTTAGCTGAAAATATGAGAAGAGAAGGTTTTGAGTTTTGTCTTGGACGCCCTGAAGTTATCGTAAAAATTGAAAATGGAGTTAAAACAGAGCCTTTTGAAAATCTAGTTATTGATGTTCCTGATGAGTTTAGTGGAACGGTTATTGAAAAGCTTGGAAGAAGAAGAGCTGAGATGAAAAGTATGGTTCCAACAGGAGATGGACAAACTAGACTTGAGTTTGAAATTCCTGCTCGTGGGCTAATTGGATTTAGAAGTCAGTTTTTAACAGATACAAAAGGTGAAGGTATAATGAATCATAGTTTTATGGAATTTAGACCTTTTGTTGGTAGTGTTGAAAAACGCCAAAATGGAGCATTAGTGAGTATGGAAAATGGTGTTGCATTAGCTTATTCATTATGGAATCTTCAAGATAGAGGTGTTTTATTTATAGACCCTCAAGCAAAAACTTATGTTGGTATGATTATAGGCGAGCATAGTCGTCCGAATGACCTTGATGTAAATCCTATAAAAGGTAAAAACCTAACCAATGTTCGTGCTAGTGGTAGTGATGATGCTATTAAATTAGTTCCACCTAGAAAACCTACTTTAGAGCGTGCTATGGAGTGGATTGAAGAAGATGAATTAGTAGAAGTAACTCCAATTAATATTCGTATTAGAAAGCGTTATTTAGATCCAACTCTAAGACGCCGTATGGAAAAATCTAAATCTTAATTTTTATTCTTTCTATTCTAAATCTTTTAAAGAATTTAGAATAGAAAATTAAAATGTTTGAAAATAAAGCTTTTAAGACTTCTGTTAAGCAAAAACAATTAAAATTAAAAGATTATGAAAAAAGCAAAACCTATTAGAATGTGTATTATTTGCAAGATTAGAAAAAATCAAACTGATTTAAAGCGTTTTCAAGTGTCTTTAAATGAAGTTTTATTTCAATTTAATAGCGGTAGAAGTATGTATTTATGTGATGAATGCCTTAAAAAAGATGATAGTGATTTTTTAAAGTCTTTGCAAAAAGTTATAAAAATTAATATAGATAAAAAAGAACTTGCTAGTAAATTAAAAGAAAGGTTTTTAAATGGCGAATATAAAAATTAGTGAAATAGCAGCGGAATTAGGTTATCAAAATAAAGAAACTTTAGAAAAAATTAATGAATTAGGATTTGATTATAAATCACCTCAAAAAGCTGTAAGTGAAGATGTAGCAGCAGCAATATATGAGTATTTAAAAAATGGAACAATTCAACAAATTTTAAAAGATGAAGTTGCAAAATCAAGTAAAAGTGCCAAAAAATCTAGTACAAAATCAACTACTTCTAAAACAACAAAAAGTAAAACTGAAAAAGCTGAAAAAAGTACAAAGACTGAAAAGATTGAAAAAACAAAAAAAACTGAAAGCAAACAAAAAGAAATTCTTAAAGAAGAAACCAAAGAAGATAAACAAGAAACTAAAGAAGAAAAAATAGTAGAAGAAAAAATCACTAAGGTAGAAGTTAAAGAAGAAATGAAAAGCAAAGAAATAGCAAAAGAAGAATTAGTGCAAGAAGAACCTGTAAGTCTTGCAAGAAGTGGGCTTGAAAAACGCCGTGGCTTAGTAATTATTAAGAAGAAAAATGCAGCAAAAGAAGAAGTTAAAGAAGAGGTTAAGCCTAAAGCTCAATCAAAAGAGCCCGTATCGTTTGCTTCAATATTTAGCACAGATGAGAGTTTAAAAAAGAAAAAAGCTAAAAAAATAGTTCCAGCAGCAAGAAAAGAAAGTTCATCTAAGATGGATTTTGATACTAATTTTGCAGAGATTAATGATGATGAAGATGATGTTGTGGTTATGCCTGATTTTTCATTTAATGAAAGAAAAGAAGATATTGAAAAGCCTGCAAAGGCACAAACTTCATTAAGAAGTGCATTTAATAACCAAATCAATCAATTTACAAATACTTCAATAGCAAGGTCTCGCCGTAAAAAATCAAAAGCATATAAAAAAGAACAAAGTAGCGAAGAAATTACAAGTATTAAAATTCCTAAAGAAATAAGACTTTATGAATTAGCAGAGAAGTTAGGTAAAAAAGATAGTGAATTAATTTCAAAATTATTTATGCAAGGAATGATGACTACTAAAAATGATTTCTTAGATGAAGAAACTATTGAGATTTTAGGACTTGAGTTTGGAATTGAAATAAGCTTTTTTGATGAGACTGCACAATTTGATTATGTTGCTGATTATGAAGAAAATCAAGAAGAATTAAAAGATATTAAAGTTCCTGTTGTAACAATTATGGGTCATGTTGATCATGGTAAGACAAGTTTGCTTGATTATATTAGAAATAGTCGTGTAGCAAGTGGCGAAGCAGGTGGAATTACTCAGCACGTTGGTGCTTATATGGTTAATAAAAATGGTAAAAATATAACCTTTATTGATACTCCAGGTCACGAAGCATTTTCAGCTATGAGAGCTAGGGGTGCTAGTGTTACTGATATAGTAATTATTGTTGTTGCAGCTGATGATGGTGTAAAACCACAAACAAAAGAAGCAATTTCGCATGCAAAAGCAGCTGGTGTTCCAATCATTATCGCTGTTAATAAAATAGATAAAGAAGCAGCAAACCCTGATAGAGTTAAAACTCAATTAGCAGAGCTTGATATTATGCCAACTGAGTGGGGTGGAAGTCATGAATTCGTTCATATTAGTGCTTTAAAGGGAACTGGAATTGAAGATTTACTTGAAATTATCTTATTACAAGCTGAAATTCTAGAGCTTAAAGCAAATAAGAATACAGCTGCAAAAGCAAATATAGTTGAAAGTTCTTTACAAAAAGGTCGTGGTGTAGTAACTACTGTGATTATGGAAAATGGAACGCTAAGAGTAGGAGATACCGTTGTAGCAGGCATTGCTTATGGTAGGGTAAAAAGCATTACAGATAGCAAAGGTAACGCATTAAAAGAGATTTTACCAGGCGAGTGCGGTGTAATTATGGGTCTTAATGAAATTCCTGATGCAGGTGAGACATTAATTAGTGTTGCGACTGATAAAGAAGCAAGAGATTACGCACAAAAACGCCACGAATATTTAAGACAAAAAGAATTAAGCAAATCAACAAAAGTAAGCCTTGATGAATTAAGTGCAAAAATTAAAGAAGGGAATTTAAAATCATTACCTGTTATTTTAAAAGCCGATGTAGGTGGAACATTAGAAGCTATTAGAGGAAGTCTTGAAAAGCTTTCAAATGATGAGGTAAAAGTTGATATTGTTTTAGGTGGTGTTGGTGGAATATCTCAAGGAGATATTGCTTTAGCACAAGCTAGCGGTGGTGTTATAGTTGGCTTTAATGTTCGTCCAACAGGGGATATTAAGGAAAAAGCAAAAGAAGCTAAGGTTGAGATTAAAACATATAATGTAATTTACAATTTAATTGATGAGATTAAGGCTATTTTAGGTGGTTTAATGAGTCCTATTATTAGCGAAGAGCAACTCGGACAAGCTGAAATTAGACAAGTAATCAATGTGCCAAAAGTAGGACAAATAGCAGGATGTATGGTAACTGATGGAAGTATAGTAAGAGGGGCTAAAATCCGTGTTATTCGTGAAGGTGTTGTAGTGTTTGAAGGAGAGATTAGTTCACTTAAACGCTTTAAAGACGACGCTAGAGAAGTTAGCAAAGGTTATGAATGTGGTGTTGGTATCGTTGGATTTAACGATATGAGAGAAGGCGATTTTATAGAAAGTTATAAAGAAGTTCAAAGTAAGGCTAGTTTATAATGAATGATAAAGCACAAATAAAACGCCTAAGAACACAAAGTTTGCTAAAGGAATTAGTAGGAGAAGCTTTAGCAAACTTAGATGATCCTTTATTAAGCGGTCTATTAGTAAATGATGTAGATTGTAAAAAGGGTCGTTATGATGCTTTTATATATTTAGATAAAATGTCGCTTACAAAAGATGAACAAAATTTAGTTCTTTCTAAGCTAAAAAGAGTTAGTAAAGTATTGCAAGCTCATTGTTTAGGAGCACTTGGTATGTATAGATGTCCAAATTTTCATTTTAGGTTTGACGATAGTTTAGACAAAATTAATAGAATAGAAGAATTATTTAAGCAAATTAATAAGGAAAAGAAATAAATGGAGCTAGAGAATTTAGCTAAACAGCTTAATTTAGTGATTTATGATACTGAATTAGCAAAAGAAGGCAATAACTTTATTTATAGAATTTTCATCTTAAAAGATGGAGAAAATAAATCAGTTAGCCTTGATGATTGCGAGCAATTTAGTAGATTGATTTCTCCTATACTTGATTTAAATCCACCTACAGATGAAAAATACTTTTTAGAAGTAAGCTCTCCTGGACTTGAAAGAAAGCTTACTAAAATAGAGCATTTTAAACTTAGTATAGGTGAGATACTAAAAATTAAAACTAAAGAAAAAGAAGAAATTATCTCAAAATTACTTAGTGCTGATGATGAAAAAATCACTTTAGAAGATGGCACAATTTTAAACTACGCAGATATTAAATCTACAAAAACTTATATCTATTGGTAAGGCAAAGCCTTACCTATATACTCTTACTCAAATTAATAATCATTAACAAAATCAAAATTAGAAATAAAAAAAACAAAGAAATTTAAAGGAATTTGATGAAAACTATTACAAAAAAAGATACAAAAACCTTAGCATTAAGTGCATTAGGTGGGACATTAGAATTTTATGATTTTATTATATTTGCATTATTTACTCCGTATTTTACACATCATTTTTTTCCAAAAGAGCTTGATGAGAGTATAAAATTATTAAATACTTATGGAGCTTTTGCTGCAGGGTATTTAGCTCGTCCATTAGGTGGAGTTATAATGGCACATTTTGGAGATAAGTTTGGTAGGAAAAATATGTTTTTATTAAGCATTATTTTAATGGTAATTCCTACATTTATTTTTGCGATTATGCCTACTTATGAGCAAATTGGCTATTTTGCAATAGCTATATTATTAATTATTAGATTAGTTCAAGGCGTTGCGATTGGTGGAGAGTTACCTGGTGCTTGGGCTTTTATATATGAACATAGTCCTGATAATAAAAAGGCATTATTTTTAGGAGTTTTAACAAGCGGGGTTTGTGGTGGTATTACTTTAGGAGCTTTAAGTGCGTTATTGCTTCAACTAAATTTCACAGAAGATGAAATAAAAGATTATGCGTATAGAATTCCTTTCTTAATCGGCGGTATTTTTGGTCTAATTAGCATTTATCTTAGAAGATTTTTGCAAGAAACTCCTATTTTTAAGCAACTTCAAGCCGAAAAACAATTAAGCGATTTTCCTATAAAATCAGTCATTAAAGATTATAAAATGGAAATAATTTTATCAATGTTTTTAACTATTGTTCTTACTGCTTGTGTTTTAGTATTTTTGATAATGATGCCTAATTTTATGAAAGGTATTTTAAATATCAATCCTGCTTTAAATACTAGTTTACAAATTATTGCTAGTGTTAGTATGATGATTGGACTTGTTGTTTGCGGGGCATTGGCTGATAGATTTAAAGCTAGTTTAGTTTGCAAAATTTTTGCTATTTTATTAGTTTTTACTAGCACTATGTATTTTTATTCTTTATATGTTTTAAAGGATTTTGCTTCAACTTGTATATTTTATTTTGCTTCGGCGTTTTTTGGTGGTATTGTTAATTTTACATCATTATTTATGTGCAGGCTTTATAAGGCTAGTATTAGATATACAGGCATAGGATTTTCTTATAATTTAGCTTATGCAATAGCAGGATTTTTAACTCCAATTATCGTAGTTCAATCACACGGAAAATTTGATATTGGTAGTGGATATTACATTATTTTCATATGTTTAATTGCTTTTTTAAATTCTGTATTTTTTGACAAAATTATGAAAAATAAAAAATAAAGAATTTGATTTTAAGATAAACTCTAAAAATTTTTAGAAGTTTATCTTATTTTGGAATAAGTTTTGCTTTTATCAAAATATAAAATATTTAAGGAAAGTTATGCAAAACGGATTTTATCAAGCTACAGGAGCAATGGTTACTCAACTAAATCGCTTAAATGTTATCTCTAATAATTTAGCTAATGTAAATACTGCAGGTTATAAAAGAGATAATGTAGTAATTGCTGATTTTAAAAGGCTTTATGATGAAGAAATGCAAAATATGCCAATTGATAATCATACAAAACAAGCTGCAAAATACATAAATCAAACCATAAATAGAGTTCCTAATATTGATATAGAATACACAGATTTTAGCGTAGGTGCAATCCGTCCGACCAACAATCCTTTAGATATTGCAATCAAAAGAAGTGATTGTTTTTTTATGGTTCGCTCATCAGATGGTAGTGTGAAATTTAGCAAAAATGGAGCATTTAGCCTAGATGAAGATGGCTTTATAGTTACAAAAAATGGAGATAGATTATTAAGCTCAAATTATTTTGAAGACCCTGCAAATGATGGCATTCAAGTAGGAGATAATCAAAGATTAACTATTGATTCAGATGGAAATGTCTATTTAGATGGTGAAGTAGCAAATAGGATTTTTGTAGCTAGGATGGATGACACAAGGGATTTAGAAAAGATAGGAGATAATCTTTATAAACTAGATGATTTAACTAAAATGCAAGATTTTGAGGGTTCAAATGCACTTGCGAGCGGGTTTTTAGAAATGAGTAATGTAAATGCCGTTAATGAAATGGTAGGTCTTATAGAAACTCATCGTTTAGTTGAAATGTATCAAAAAGTAATGACTAGCCATATGGATGAGCTAAATAGCGACGCAATAAATAAATTAGCAAATGTTAAATAGGAGTAAAAATGCTTAGGTCTTTATATACAGCAGCAACAGGAATGATAGCACAGCAAACACAAATTGATACAACATCTCATAATATTGCCAATGTAAATACTATGGGATACAAAAAAAATAGAGCAGAATTTGCTGATTTAATGTATCAAGTAATGGAATACGCAGGCACTAGCACAAGCACAACAACGCAAAGTCCAACAGGTATTGAAGTAGGTCTTGGAGTTCGCCCAACAGCAATTACAAAACAATTTACACAAGGTTATTTTAAAGAAACAGGCAATCAATTAGATATGGTAATAGCAGGTAATGGTTTTTTCCAAGTTCAGCTACCTGATGGCACTACGGCATATACAAGAAATGGTGCTTTTAAGCTAGATAGCGAAGGAACTATCGTAAATAGTGATGGATATAGATTAATCCCTGAAATTACAATTCCTGAAGATGCAGTTGCTATTGGGATAGGAACTGATGGGGTTGTAAGTGTAATTCAAGCGGGTAATCCTGAAGCAGTGCAACTAGGTCAAATTGAATTAGCAAACTTCATAAATCCTAGTGGCTTACACGCATTAGGGGATAATAATTTCCTTGAAACTAGTGCTAGTGGAGCAGTTGTAGTTGGCACTGGCGGGACTAATGGTTTTGGTCAAATTAAGCAAAACTTCGTAGAGATGAGTAACGTGCAATTAGTAGAAGAAATGACTGATTTAATCACAGGTCAAAGAGCTTATGAAGCAAACTCTAAAGCAATCACTACAAGTGATGAAATGCTATCAATCGTAAATGGACTTAAAAGATAAATAATATAGATTGAAATTCTTATAATTTTATAAGAATTTCAAATACGAATTACTTAAAAGTAACCTCTAATGCTTGTTTAATATCAGCTATTAAATCATCAGCATTTTCAATACCAACAGAAAGCCTTACAAGACCTTCGCTAACTCCAGCTTTTATTAATTCAGCTTCATTTAATTGTCTATGAGTATGACTTGCAGGGTGTAAAATACAGCTTCTTGCATCAGCTACATGAGTTGCTATCATTATTAATTTTAAGCTATCTAAAAACTTAACTGCCTTAGCTTTATTTGCTTTTAATGTAAAGCTAATAACCCCACAAACCCCATTAGGCATATATTCTAAAGCTAGATTATAATAAGGACTACTTTTTAGCATAGGGCAATTTACGCTTTCAATATATTCATTATTTTCTAAAAATTCTGCAATTTTTTTCGCATTTTCGCAGTGTTTTGCCATTCTTAAAGGTAGGCTTTCAATATGAGTTGATAGCATATATGCACTAGTTGCAGGTAAGCAAGCACCTATATCTCTCATTAATTGAACAATCATTTTTACAATATACGCTAATTTGCCAAATTTTTGCGTATAGATTAATCCGTGATATGACTCATCAGGGGTGTTAAAATCTGCAAATTTTTTAGGATACTTACTCCAATCAAAATTACCACTATCAAGCACAACCCCAGCAATCACACTTGAATGCCCATCAAGATATTTAGTAGCTGAATGAATAACAATATCAGCTCCGTGTTTTATAGGCTGGCAATTAATAGGAGTTGCAAAAGTATTATCAATTACTAATGGAATTTCATTTTCGTGAGCAATATTTGCAAATCTTTTAATATCAAGCACTACTAAAGCAGGATTTGATACGCTTTCAGCGTAAATTAATTTTGTGTTTTCTTTAATAGCTGCTCTTATTTCATCATCTGTGCTATTTGCACTAATAAAGGTGCAATCAATTCCAAATTTTTTAAGTGTTACGCCTATTAGATTTATACTTCCACCATAAATCTCATTTACGCAAACCAAATGATCTCCTGCTTTACAAATATTTGTAATTGCAAAAAATATAGCCGCTTGTCCGCTAGAAGTTAGCACCCCAGCAATTGCTCCTTCTAATTTAGCAATTTTACTAGCTACATAATCATTTGTAGGATTTGCTACTCTTGAGTAAAAATATCCACTTTCTTCTAAGTCAAATAATTTTCCCATAAATTCACAAGAATCGTATTTGTAAGTAGTTGATTGAATGATTGGCACTTGCCTACTTTCACCATTTTTTGGCTCATAACCTGCGTGAATACATAAAGTATCTTGTTTTAACATTTTCTCTCCTTTAAAAAAATATTAGTTTAACTTTATTTTAAGTATTTAGCAAGTAAAAAATGGCAAAATTAGTTAAAAAAGGAGAAAAAATGCCCGTTAATATAAAAACTAATCTTCCAGCAAAAGTTTTACTAGAAAATGAAAATATTTTCGTAATGGACGAAGCAAGAGCAAATTCTCAAGATATTCGTCCATTAGAGCTTGTGATTTTAAACCTTATGCCAATCAAAGAAGAAACTGAATTAGAATTACTTAGAATGCTTTCTAATACACCTTTACAAGTAAAAATCACGCTTTTAAGAATAGCAAGTCACGAGAGCAAAAACACTTGTCAAAGCCACTTAAACGAGCATTATTTGGTATTTGATGAGATAAAGCATAAAAAATTTGATGGAATGATAATAACAGGAGCTCCGCTAGAACAATATGAATTTAGCGAAATAACTTATTATGATGAATTAGTTAGTATTTTAGAATGGAGCAAAAGCAATGTTTTTAGCACTCTTCATATATGCTATGGTGCGATGTTTGGGCTAAATTATCATTACAATATTGCAAAAATTCCTTTAAAAAAGAAATTAAGCGGAGTGTTTTATCACGATGTAATTGATAGTAAAGATGAGATTTTAAGGGGAATTGATGATGTGTTTTTAGCTCCACATTCAAGGCATTCAGGAATTGATGAATTAGCCTTAGCAAATCATAAATCTTTAGTGATTTTAGCTAAAAGCGATTTAGCAGGAAGCTATTTGATAAGAAGTTCTGATAGAAGACAAGTTTTTGTCCTAGGTCATCCTGAATACTCTCGCACTACTTTAGATAATGAGTATAAAAGAGATATTAAAAACGGCTTAGATGTTGATATTCCTTATAATTATTATAAAGATGATAATCCAAACAATCCCCCAAAACTTACTTGGAGAGCTCACGCAAATTGCGTTTATATAAACTGGCTAAATTATTATGTATATCAAACTACACCTTTTGAATTAGACAAACTTAATTCAATTAATTAAGATTTAGATTTTCTAAATCTTAATTAGATTTTTTTAACTCCGCTTTCATTCATATAATTTATGAAATCTTGTCTTAATTCTTCTTCTTTTTGTTTTATTTTTGCTAGTTCTAATTCTTGCTCTTTTTTCTTTTCATTTTCTTTTATATCTGTTTTGATTTGTTTTAATGAGTCCAAAAAGTCCATTTTTTCTCCTTTTGATTTTTGTATTATATTATTTAAATAATGTAATAAATAACTTTTAAAAATATAAATTCAATATGTTTTATTTAATAAATTTTTGCATAATGCTAAGTCGTAAAGAGTTAAAAAGAGATAATTTTATTAAATCAAAGGAGAGAATTTGAAAACCATAATCGCATTAGATTTTGACACCTTAGAGCAAAGCCGTGAATTTGTATCAAAACTATCAGCAAAAAATCTTGAAAACTATGCAAAAGAGCATAATTTAAAATTAATTATGCCTTATTTAAAAGTCGGTATGTGGCAATACTACACAGCTGGAAATGACTTTTTAAAAGAGCTAAAAGACTTAGGTTTTAATATATTTTTAGATTTAAAATTAATTGATATTCCAAATACTATTTATAATGCTACTAAGACACTTTTAAAAAATGATATTGATATTTTAAGCCTTCATTCTTTTGCAGGCGAGCAAGCTTTAAAGGCTGCTGTTAATGCTAAAAATGAATTAGGTAGCAAGTGTGAATTATTTGGAATTTCTGTATTAACTTCGTTTGAAGAAGAAGAATTTAAAAATGATTTAGGCTTTAATGGAAGCATTAATGATTGCGTAAAACAACGCTGTTTAATCAGCAAAAAAGCAGGTCTTGATGGTATAGTAAGTAGTGCTTATGAAGCAAAATTTGCTAAAGATTTAGGACTTAAGGCTCTTACGCCTGGCATTAGATTTTTAGGCAATGATGCAAATGACCAAGCAAGGGTTGCTACGCCAAAATTTGCTATAGAAAACAATATTGATTATATTGTAGCTGGTAGAATGATTACAAAGAGTTCTAATCCTATTAGAGCTTATTTTCAATGTATAAAAGGAGAAGAAAATGAATAAAGAAGTTGCAAGTGAAGTTGTAAAAATATTAAAAGATTGTGAAGCAATATTTATTAATACTAAAGAATTTTTCACATATTCAAGTGGTATTAAAAGCCCTATATATTGTGATAATCGTGTGTTAATTAGCTATCCAAAAGAGCGTAAAATCATAGCAAATCATTTAGCGAATTTGATTAAAGAAAAAGCAGGAGATGTTGATTACATAGCAGCAACTGCTACTGGAGCTATTGCTCACGGAGCTTGGGTGGCTGATATATTAAACAAACCATTAGTATATATATTATCAAAAAACAAAACCCACGGAAGAGCAAAGATGATTGAAGGAAGCTTTAAGCACGGAAGCACTTGCGTTGTGCTAGAAGATTTAATCTCAAGTGGCGGTTCAAGTATTGCTGCTGTTGGTGCTGCTAGGTCTCACGGATTAGATGTAAAAGGTGTGTTTTCAATATTTAGCTATGAATTAAATCAAGCTAAGAAAAATTATGAGAGTATTGATTGCCCTGCTTATTCGCTTAGTGGATTTTCTGCATTTAGTGGATTTTTAAGCGATGAAGAAGTAAAAGTTCTAAACGAATGGCGTGACGCTCAAGAATAAAATAATTTTAATTTCAAATTCCGATTTTGGAATTTGAATATCTTCAGACCTTCTTTACTTTACAAAAAATAATTTTTATAATATTTACTTAATAGTTAAAATTAAGGAGAAATAATGGCTTTTAAGAACGCAGTAGTTACAAAAGAACTTGATGAAAAATACAAAATGACAGATATTTTTTGCAATTATACAGATAGCTTATATTATAAACAAAATCATATGATGCCAAATAGATATCGTTTAGTAATAGATGAAGAATTAGATTGTTTTATAATGCTAGGTTATAATTTTTTAGACCCTGAATTAGAGCGTGCAAGACTTAGTAAAGGCTTGTGGGTTTTATATTATAAAGGTAATTTGATTGAAGTTATACTTGATTATGATTTTGATATAACAATAGATGGTGTTTTATACGATAAAGTTTGGAGTATTTTTGATATTAAAAACAATGAATTATTAAGTGAAAAAGAAGTTATAAATCTTCTTAAAGAAATATTAGATGTTTATAATGTAGCTGGTGCTTGGGGCGAAATTGAAAAAGATTATAAAGTATATGTAAGAGATGAAATAATAAAAGAATAAATATTTTAAATCCTAATTCAAATTCTTTAAAAATTGTGGAATTTTAAGTAGGAATTTGGTTTAAAAAGGGGTGGGGTAAGCAAATGGCTTTTAAAAATGCAATTATTGATGATAGATTAGATAAAAAATACTCACTTTCTTATATTTACGCAGAACATACTGATGATTGGTATGGCAGACAATATCATAAATTTCCTTATGATTGGGATATTGTAATAGATGAAGAATTAGACTGCTGGTTTATGAATTGTATGTATTTTGATGACCCTAAGCTAGACTATGCTAAACTTGATAAGTCATTATGGGTATTGTATTACAAAGGTGAAGTAATAAAAATTATTTTAGACCGAGATTTTCGTATAAAAACAAATGGAACTTTATATGATATAGTTTGGAAAATACTATCTATAAAAAACAATAAAATATTAAATGAAAAAGAAATCATAGAATTGCTAAAAGATATTTTAAAAGTCTATGGAGTTAATGGATTTTGGACTGAAAAAGAAGAATGCACAATTTATGTAAGAGAAGAAGTGCTAGGAGAATACATATAAACAAAAGGAGATTTTATAATGGAAAAAATTGTGATAAAAATTGTAATTTTAATTGCAATATCGCCTATTTATTGTTTTTTGTTTATGATGGTTATTTTTGGATATTCTGCTAATGATATGTATAATTTATCAATTTTACAAGCACCTTATGGAAGTTTGATTGGCTCAATATTTATTATACCTTTATGTTTTTTAACTCATATAATATATAGCGTTGTATCAAAAGAATTATGTAAAGCGTTTTTATCTATTGTATTTTGTCTTTCTTTTATTCCTGTTTTGACCTTATCAATAGGCGGAATAATAGCTTTGATTTTGCCATTTATGTATTATTATTTATTAGTAATGTTATATAAGAAATTCTTTAAAAGTAAATCAAGTTTTATAGGCAATACACAGCTTAGAGTAGATTTTAAAACTATACAAATTGATAACGAAATTTATGAAAAATATAAAATAAATGAAGCACTTACTAAATATAATATACAAGATACCATATTCAACACAAAAACAATACTACTTAATAAAGAGCTTGATTGCTTTTTTATTGATTGTGATTTAAATTCAAATAGAATATTTTGGATTTTAAAATATAAAACAGATATTATTAAAATACTTCTTGTGCATAAAAAGCGTTTATCAACTGATACTGCTATATTTGTAATCATAGATATTGCGGGTAATAATTTACTTAGCGAAGAAGAAGTGGTTTATTTATTAAAAGAAATCTTAGATATTTATAATCAAGATAAACAAATAAAATACACATTATTAGATAAAAAATATTAAATGATTAAAGAAATTTTAAAATTCATAATTATATTTGCTTTAACTCCTATAAATGCTGTTTTTATATATCTTGCAATTAAATCTTGTTTTATTGAAAATTATTTGTTTTTAATGTTTGTTTATATGTTTGTTCATTATTTTGTTTTATCAATGAAGTATTTTTATGATAAATCAAAATTTTTTGCTATTGTTTTATTTAGTTTAATTTCGCTTATTTTTGTAGTAGAAAATTGGCTATATTTTATGATTTTTATCGCTATTTATATCCTTGTAATTTATATATTAAGAGAAGTTGATACAAGCAATGCGATTTATGTGATTAATCCAAAAAGATTTGATTTAGTTCATATAACTTTTGGATTTTTAATGCTGCTTTCATTTATTAGTATTGTAAGCTTTTTAAAAGATGAATTAATTATTTATAAAATAATCGGCGTAGTAATTATATTATGCACTTTAATTATATTTTGTGGTGTTAAAAGAGTGATTTGCTATGAAGATTGCTTGGTGTTTGTAAAAGGCTTAGGAGTTAGCAAAATAAAATATGATGATATTAAAGAGTATTATTTTTTTAAAATAAATTTTAAAAATACTATAAGAATTTTTTTAAAGCGAAAAAGATTTAAGATTTTTTATAAATCTTATGAGCTTTCCTTTAATAAATTTAATAAAAGCGATTTAGAAAAATTAGAAAAATTAATCAATAAAAATGAAAATAAAAATAAAGGAAGTATATTTCAATGGATTTAAAATCATTAGAGTTGATTTTAAATACTTTTTATTCTATAAAATATCTTAGCTTATGCAATAAAATTACAAAAAGTAACACAAAATATTGATTTTTATCAAATTTAATCAAAAAAATCATAAAAAACATAATTTCATTCCATAATAAAAGTCTATATTAAAAAAAGGAGTGATTATGAACGATAAACCAATTTGTTATGTTCCTAGTAGAAGAATTGGCGAAGTTTTTAGTGGTGTTCCATCATTTTTAGGGTTACCTAAGATTCATAATGATGAAGAACTAAACAATTATGATATTGTAGTAATGGGTGTGCCTTGGGAAGGGGTTTGCACTTATGGTAATTATTCAGGTTGTGAGCTATCTACAAAAAATATTAGAGCTGCTTCTGTTAGATATGGTGGATATTTACCAGAATTTGATTTAGATGTATTTGATTATTTTACTGGTGGAGATTTTGGTGATTGTGCTATAGAAAATGGTAATTATGATTTTTCTTTTAATAGCATAAAAGATAAGTATTCTAAAATAATGAAAGCCAAAAAAATCTCTGTAGTATTTGGAGGTGATCACTCAATATCATTTCCGTTAATTAGTGAGTTTGCCAAGGCACATAATGGAAATATAGGCATTATTCATTTTGACGCACATATGGATAATATGGATAAATTTGGCGAAGAAAAATTAGCTAGATGTTCTCCTTTTCATAGATTATACGAAGACCCTTATATAGACCCTACAAAAATGGTGCATTTTGGAATAAGAGGACCTAGAAACAATCCAAATGGTTTAAAAGAAGCAAAAAAATTTGGAGCTCATGTAATTACTGGAATGCAAGTAAAAGAAATGGGTTGGAAAGCTGCTATAAGCGAAGCAATTAAAATTGCAAGTAATGGCACAGAAGCTATTTATGTAACTATATGCTCTGATGTTTTAGATATAGCATTTAATCCAGCAGGCCCACCTGATCCTTGTGGTCTTAGCACATATGAGCTTGCTATGATGTTGCACGAATGTGGAAAAGCAGGTGCTAGTGCGTTTGATTTTGTTGAATTATATCCAGGAAAAGACCCACAAAATACTTCAGGGCATGTAGCAGTGTGGATGAGTATATATTTTTTAACAGGCCTTACTAAGTATAGATTTAATATTAAATAACATATAAAAACATAAAGGGGAATTATGCAAAATAAATATACTTGGAAGGATAAAATTAAAGCAATAGGGCCAGGAGCTGTAGTTACTGGCTCTTTTGTTGGCCCTGGAACAATTACAACTTGCACTAAGGCTGGAGCTGGATTTGGCTTTGCTTTACTTTGGGCTGTTTTATTTTCAATAATAGCTACTATTATATTGCAAGAAATGTCAGCAAGGCTTGGAATAATTACTCAAAAGGGATTAGGCGAAGCCATATTAAACACTTTTAAAAGTAAGATTGGAAAAATATTAAGTGGAATTTTAGTGGGCGGTTCTGTGGTTTTAGGTTGTGCTGCTTATAATGCAGGGGATTTAACTGGTGCTGCACTAGGTCTATCAACGATAACTGGGATAAATATAACTTCTCTTACTCCTTATATGGGGTTGTTTGTATTTGTATTATTATGGATGGGTAGTTTTGATATTATCAAAAAAATCTTTATGCTATTGGTTATTATAATGGCTTTGATTTTTATCTTAACAATGTTTGTTGTTAAGCCAGATTTTTCTTTAGTTTTTCAAGGATTATTATTACCTACTTTTCCTGATGGCAGTTTATTTACTATCATTGCAATTATAGGGACAACTATTGTGCCTTATAATTTTTTTATACATTCAGCAACCGCTAAACGAACTTGGAAAGATGCTAGTGAATTAGAACTATCAAAATGGGATATATATTTTTCTATAACCACAGGTGGAATTATTACAGCAGCTGTTGTAATTACAGCTGGTGTTGCAATGATAGGAATGGAAGTAAAAAATGCTTCTGATATGGCTATACAACTTAGACCATTATTAGGTAATTATGCTGAAATAGTTTTGGGTGTTGGTATATTTGCTGCTGGACTTGCTTGTTCTATCAGTTCTCCTATGGGAGCTGCTTATGTTATGAGTGCTTTTTTAGGTTGGGATTATAAGCATAACGATATTCGTTTTAAATTAACCTGTTCTGCAATATTATTAATTGGAGTAATTGTTTCTTCAACTGGATTTAATCCTATAACTTTAATATTTACAGCTCAAATTCTAAATGGCATAATACTACCTGTAATTGTTGTTTATTTGGTGTATATTACATCAAGCAGTAAGGTTTTAAAAAATCATAAAAATAACAATATTAAAATATTTTTAGGTATTATCATCGCTTTAATTTCTGTGATTTTAGGCGGAAGTAGTTTAATTAGTGCGATAGGAAATATAATTTAAATATGCAAGAGTTGTTAGATAGATTAGTAAAAGATAATATTAAATATACAAAATTAGGAAGATTGGCAAATTATATCCCAGAGCTTAGCAAGGCTAAATTAGACGCTTTGGGAGTTTGCGTGATTGATAAGGATTATAATGTTTTTTGCTCGGGTGATAGTGAGCTAAGGTTTAGTATTCAAAGTGTTTCTAAAATAGTTACTTTAATGTTAGCTTTATTAGATAATGACTATGAGTATGTATTCTCAAAAGTAGGTGTTGAGCCTACAGGAGATGCCTTTAATTCAATTATGAAACTTGAAACATCAAACAATAAAAAGCCATTTAATCCAATGATAAACGCAGGTGCTATTGCAGTTGCTTCTATGATTAAAGGCAAAAATGCTGAAGAGAGATTTAATAGAGTGCTTGAGTTTTTTCGTTTGATTACTGATGATAATGAAGCGTCATTAAGCACTAAAATATACGAAAGCGAAAATAAAACAGGCAATAAAAATAGAGCCTTAGCGTATTTTATGAAAAATGATGGGATTATTAGTGATGATGTTGAGGTGGCTTTAGAAGTTTATTTTAAACAATGCTCAATACTAGCTAACACAAAAAGCCTAGCTAAATTAGGATTATTTTTAGCTAATGATGGGCTTAAAGATGGTAAGCAAATAGTTAGTAAAAAAATAGCTAGAACGATTAAGAGTTTAATGCTAACTTGTGGAACTTATGATTTATCAGGAGAAATAGCTGTAAGGGTAGGACTTCCATGTAAAAGTGGTGTGGGCGGTGGTATGGTATCGCTTGTCCCTAGAGAATTTGGGATAGGGGTTTATGGACCAGCACTTGATAGCAAGGGTAATTCAATAGGTGGTGTTAGGATATTAGAGGGCTTATCTAAAGCTTTAGATTTATCAATTTTTTAAATTAATCTAAAATAATTAAAAGTATCTAGTATTTTTGTGCTTTATATTTTGAGTTTTAAGATTTAAATTCTTATAATTTCACTATATTAATTTGCATATTTTATAAGGGCTAATGTGATAGAATGGATATATAATAAATTAATAAAAGTTTTTGTTGCAACTTGTTTTAAAGTTTTGATATTTCTTGTTTTATTGTATGTAATTTCTTGGTCTTTTTTAATGTTATATATGGATACTTTTATACTTACTTTAATACCATTAAGATACTTATTGCCATGGTTTTTTATAGATGACGATGATGCTTATGCTCGAGGTTTTTTGTTAGGTTTTTTGTTGCTTATGATATGGAGTTATTTTAGTATATCTGCGACTAAAATCTATTGTAAAAATATTATTAATTTTTATAAAGGCGATAAAGATTTAGGCTTTTTATTTTATTTTACCTTATTTAGTATTCTAAATGCGTTTTTTAAATTTTGCTTTTTAAAATTAGGAGATATTCACAATAGCACTTTAACTCTTGCTATTGCTTTAATATCTACGATTTTAATTTATTTTTATATAAATTATACGATTAAGAAAAGAAAATCATATTAAAAAACATTTACAAGCTTTAACGATATTACAAGGATAATTGAAAAATAAGAATTTGAAATTCTTATTTCAAATTCTTAAATCTTATTTGTGTTTTTCTATGAAATCTGTATAAAATTTAGGCAATTGCTCTAAACTATCGCAATCTTGAAACATATTATCTATGTAATTAACTTTTGAAGTATCAAAGTTTAATGGTTGATTGAAGTTTTTACAATTAGCAAACATATAGCTCATATCAATTACTTTTGAAGTGTCAAAGTTTAGTAATTGATTAAAGTTATAACATCCCATAAACATACTGTTCATATTTGTAACTCTTGAAGTATTAAAGTTTAATGGTTGATTAAACAGACTACACCAAAGAAACATACCAAACATATTTGTAACTCTTGAAGTATTAAAGTTTAATGGTTGTTTAAAATTTCTACAACCATTAAACATATAGCTCATATTTGTAACTCTTGAAGTATTAAAGTTTAATGGTTGATTGAAGTAATAACAACCTGAAAACATATAACTCATATTTATAACCTTTGAAGTGTCAAAGTTTAAAGATTGATTCAATCGCTCACAATTTTCAAACATATGGCTCATATATTTAACCTTTGAAGTATCAAAGTTTAATGGTTGTTTAAAATTTCTACAACCATTAAACATATGACTCATAGTATTAACCTTTGAAGTATCAAAGTTTAATGGTTGATTGAAGTGATAACAACCTGAAAACATCTTGCTCATATTAGCTACATTGGAAGTATTAAAATTTAAAGGTTGATTAAACCGACCACACTCAAAAAACATACCACTCATATTTGTAACATTTGAAGTATCAAAGTTTAATGGTTGATTGAAGAAAAGACAATGTGAAAACATATAACTCATATCAGTTACATTTGAAGTATCAAAGTTTAATGGTTGATCGAGACCAATACGACCTGCAAACATACCACTCATATTAGTTACATTACTTGTATCCCATTCGTTTATCCCACTAAAATCCCCTCTATAACTTTTATAAAACAATTTACTCATATCAGTAATTAAACTTGTATCAATATCACCTAGATAAATTCTCGTATCTCTTACTAACTCTTGTAATTCTTCTTTTGTGGTAGGCTTATATTTTTTCATAAAATCTCCTTTAATTTTGCTAAAGCTATATCAAATGTATTAGCTCTTTTTCTATCATAACAAACACTATTTTTACATTTAGGGCATTTAGATGGTGGTAAATCATTTGCACTTAGGCAATCGCTTTTATGAATTATCACCACTGAATACCCACAATCTTGACAAATAAACTTGCTTGGCTTTGGTGCTATTGGCATTTATACTCCTTTAAAGAATTTGAAAGTCATATTTCAAATTCTTTTTGTTTTTTTATTTTTTAAAAATTTTATTTACAGCACTTAATAAAAATCCACCTACTGCCATAATCTTCTCTTTATTTTCAACAACAAAATCAACTGCTTTTTCAACATTATCGCATAAGTTATCCCATAAGCTTTTTTCTATCTTTTCATCAGCTAAAGCTTTGTAATCTTTTGTGGTGCTTGTTGATTGATTGTTTGATGAATTAAAATTATTTGTATTAGGCTTTACTTTTTCGTTGCTTTTCCAATTGTTTTTATTTTCGTTTACCTTACCTTTAAATACTGCTCTTTTTTTGATGGGAGTATAATCAATGATGAAGTTAAGTAATTTTCCTAAATTATATGGGTTTTCTTGAATGCCATTTCTGCTCTTACCTGATGAATAATATATAGGCTCAATCCTTACGCTAGTTGTCTCATATATCCTATCACTAATTATCTTTACACTTTCATCAAGATATTTTATAAGCTCTTCTTCTGGATAAGGACTATCACCCTTCACCCAAAAATCTCCTTCTAAAGCTTGATCACACTTATTAAGCGCTATTAATATTCTATCTTTTGCGTTTTCTCCTAAGGCAGGGATTATTACATTAGTAATTAGATGATAGGTAGTGCCTAAATCACGAGTCTTTGCATCTACAATAACTAAAACTAAATCTATTAAAGCATTTCCTTTGCTATCTTTTTCGTGAAGTTTTTTATTGATTTTTGCAATATGCTCACTATCTTTTATCCCATCTCCTAAACCTGGACTATCCCATAAAACAAGGTTTTTTCCTATTTCGTATTTTTTAATCTCCATTGTTTGTGGTTTGCTAGTAGTTCCGATTTCGCTAAATTCTTGCTTGTATTCATCACCCATATTAAAAAGCGAATTAATAGTAGAGCTTTTGCCAACTCCTGTTCCGCCTGTAATTAATATATTTAGCTTTGTGTTTGCTAGTTTTTTGATATTTAGCTTTAGCTTATTTTTATCTTCTTCATCTAAATCTGATTTGTTTAACAACTCATCTAATTCTGCATACTCTTCTTTAGATTCTTCTTGTTCTTTATAGTATTTCATAACTTCTGTTATATTAGATATATCAGGTATTAATGCTGTTGAAGTTGGTTTTTGATAGTTTAAAATATCTTTTGATTTAAAGCTGATATGATATGCTTCTTCAATCAAAGCAGCTAATTTCATTCTGTTTTCTAAATCAAAATCTAAATCTTTTAATAAAATATCTAAATATCTTTTTTCAACGCATTTTGTTTCATCTTTTACAAATTGAAAAGCAAAATTATGAATACCAAGACATTTATCTTTTTCTTTAACAAAGTTTGAAATATTTTCTTTTAATATTTCTTTTTTACTTTCTTCTAGGTCTGTAAATTCTGTTAAAATTCTTTTGATTTCCATTTTTTATCCTTTTTATTTTTAATTTTTAAATATTTGTGATTAGATAAAAAATGCTTTCTAAGTTCCTTTAAAAATAGATGAAGGTTTTTGAGTATATTCTAAAGAGTTATACCCCCCCCCATATAAAAGAAAAAATAACTTTCATTTATTCTCCTTTCTTGATTTTTCTTGATTATAACACATTGAATGTCAAAATTCTGTCCATATAAAATTTTTTAAAAATATTTTTTAAATTTCATTAATTTTTACAAGAATTTGAATTAATAATTTAAAAAAAACTATGATTTAAATTTAAGTATTTTATATAAATAAAAGGAATTTCAATTAAGAAATTCCTTTTGTAGTGTTTATTA